>DMMN01000339.1:0-8687 GCA_003453835.1 Bacteroidota bacterium
TCTATCTGCCTTTTAAGCAGAGGGTCGATGGTTCGAGACCATCCACGCTCACTTGTTCTTCGAAATATTTTGCCTTTGTTGCCCGGATGGTGGAACTGGCAGACACACCGTCTTGAGGGGGCGGCGCCTGAAAAGGCATGCGAGTTCAAGTCTCGCTCCGGGCACTTCAAATCTTGTCACTTCAACGCACTTGGAGGATTTTCCATGCGAGTACATCACATTACGGCCTCGTTCCTGCTTCTCGTCATCCTATCACTGCACGTAGCCGCACAAGCGTCTCTCGATCAGGAGAAGACGGACGCAGACAAATTGTACAATGAAGGGAACTCCCTTTTTCGTGCTGGAAATTACTCGGCCGCCATCGAAAAGTACCACGCAGCACTCGAGCGTGCAAAGGACTTCAAGTACTACTACCAATTAGGCCTTGCACAGAAGAACTCGCGACAGAACGTGAAGGCCATCGCGGCGTTCGAGGAAGCGCTCAAGTTGAAAACTGATTTTTCCCTGGGCCACAACGCTCTCGGTGGGACACTGTTAGCAGAGCGCGTATACGACAAAGCGATCGAGGCATTTAAGCTGGCGCTGACCCACGATCCAAACATGCAAAAGGCCGTTCAGGGTGTCACCGAAGCGTATGCGGGACAGGCTCAACAATTGCTGAGCGATGGTAAGTACGAGCTCGCCGGAAAGTTGATCGATGACGCTATGGGCCATGCACATGCAGACAACCCGAAACTTCATTTGGTCGCCGCGATGGTCTACAACAAGCTCGATCAACCCGAAAAAGCAATCGAACTTGCCGACGAAGCGATCAAACTGAAGAAGCGCGGCTCGAAGGGAGCAGAATATTTCGAGATGGGACTAGCCTACAAGAAGCTCAAGGATAATGAAAAAGCCCGAGCGGCATTCGGCGAGGCAAGGAAGGATCCGGCCTATAGCCGAAATGCTCAATACGAGCTTGAAAGCCTGAAGGGCAGATAATCATCGAACAGACTTACGCGAGAAAGGGGACGGAGAGATGCTTCGCCCCCTTTTTGTTATGGGAACGACCAAGAAATCCCGCCCCAACTCCGACACACTGAATCGAAGAGAGAGATACTCTGTTTCGATGGCGAGTTTCATCGCACTGGGCAACAAGGAAGAAGCCTATCGTCTGATGCGTCATGGAATCGTTCGTGAACACCTTCCAAGGCGAATGTTCTCCGAGCTCTTTCTCCATCTCTCCTTGTTCGTCGGTTATCCGGCCATGCTCGACGGGCTGGAAGAACTCTCGCGAATTCATCCGAAACCGGCAGCCGCGGTCGGTCGACTCGCCCGGCGGCCGAATGCGAAGCGCGAGGGGCTCACCCTGCTGGAACGAATCTACGGCAAACAGACGGAACGTCTTCTCGATCATCTCCACAGTCTTCATCCCGAACTGGTCGGCATGATCGTCAACGACGCGTATGGACGAATCCTCTCCCGGAGCGGATTGACGTTGAAAGAGCGTGAGCTCATCAGCACCGCCGTTCTGCTCATTCAGGGATTTCGCCCTCAACTGTACTCTCATCTTCGTGGGGCGCTACGGGTGGGCGCACATCCGGATGCGTTGCGGGCAACCATTGAGAGGGCGTGCGCGATTGCCGGCATCAAATCCGGCGAAGGCTTGAAAATGATTTCCGAGATCGTCGCTGCACGCAACTGAGTCGTGCCGGCGTTTTTGACTTTGCCGTTGCTTCCTCGTATTTTCGCTTCGCATCGTATGGAGATCGGGGTTCACATTATTGTTCGGGGGTTTGTGCAAGGCGTCGGGTTCAGGTATTTCGTGTTGCGACAAGCCTCCCGGCTCGGTGTGAACGGCTTTGCGCAGAACCTGATGAATGGCGACGTCGAGATCGAGGCAGAGGGCGATCGCTCGATGGTCGAGGAGCTTATCAAGGAGTTGAAGGTTGGTCCCCGCTCGGCCCACGTTGCAGATCTAAAGATCGAGTGGAAGGAATTCAAGAACAGGTTTAAGGACTTCCATGTCAGATAGAGCGCGCCTTCCGCATGTCCGAACCGGAATCGGCTACGATGTCCATCGATTTGCTCCGAAGAGAAAGCTCATCCTCGGCGGGGTACGAATTCCTTTCAAGCTCGGTCTCCTCGGCCATTCCGATGCCGATGTCCTCTCGCACGCGATCTGCGATGCGCTGCTGGGCGCGGCGGCACTCGGCGACATCGGCAAACACTTTCCGAACACCAACCGGGCCTACAAGAACATCTCCAGTCTGAAGCTTCTCCAGGCAGTCGGTAGGATTCTGGCCGTCAGGAAATTCGCTGTCGTAAATATCGATGCGACGTTGGTCCTTCAGGCGCCTAGAGTCCTTAAGCATTCGGCAAAGATGCGAGCCCACCTCGCTCGCGCGCTGGGAATCAAAGTCAGCCAGGTGTCGGTCAAGGCGACGACGAACGAACACCTGGGATTTGTTGGAAGAGGGGAAGGATGCGCCGCAATTGCCGTTGCGACGATCGTGAAAGACACGAAAGGATAGAGCGGTGGAAGAACTGATAAATGGATTATCAGCCGTGAACCCGGTCTGGGTCTACCTCGCGGTGGCGGGCATCGCCTACATCGAGAACATTTTCCCCCCCTTTCCAAGCGATGTCGTTGTGGTCTTTGCCGGCTCACTCGTGGGAGTCGGTTCCGTGGATTTCGTCACCGCCCTCATCCTTGCCACGGTGGGCAGCACGCTCGGATTTATGTCCATGTACAAGATTGGCGATTGGTTCGGCGACAAGATCCTCGAGACAGGAAGGATCAAGTTCATTCCACGCGAGAGCGTTCACAAAGTGGAGGCCTGGTTTCGGAGGTACGGATATCTCGTCATCATCGCAAACAGATTTCTCGCAGGGACGCGGGCCGTCGTTTCCTTTTTCGCGGGGATGTCCGAACTCTCGCTCTGGAAAACCACGCTGCTTTCGTTCGCCAGCGCACTCCTGTGGAATTTCATCCTGCTTTATGCAGGCCAGAGGCTAGGACAAAACTGGAGGGAGATTGGATTCTATCTGGAGACCTACAGCAAGACGATTACGTTCATTCTCATCGTCCTCGCGCTTGTGTTTGCGGCGAGATACGTGTACCAAAAGTCGAAATCAACATCGGAGCAGACCACTCCGTGACAGAATCTCTCGAAGGATGGTTTGATTGATCGAATTCCTCTACGGAATCGACACGAAGCTGTTCTACGTCGGCAATCAATCGCTGCAGAACGCGTTGTTTGATGCAGTGATGCCGTTTATGACGGACCTGAACAAGAAGCCGGTGGCGCTGCTCGTCGTAGGAATTCTCTGGCTTCTCCTGCTCGTTAAGGGGGGGCGAAACGGCCGGATCGCCGCGCTCCTGCTCATCCCCACCATCGTCTTCAGTGATCAACTGAACAGCTCATTTCTCAAGCACATCTTCGATCGCCCACGACCTTGTCATGTGCTTCCGGATGTCCATCTCCTGGTGAGTTGCGGCAGTGGCTACGCATTCCCATCGTCGCATGCCGTGAATAACTTCGCGGCTGCTTTGGTACTCTCCTATTTCCTTCCACGNNCTGGGCCTTTCTCGCATTTGCCGCGGTTGTGGCGTTTTCTCGGGTGTATGTAGGTGTTCACTATCCATCGGATGTCATGGCCGGTGCAATCATCGGGCTGCTTGTCGGCGGCATCGTGATCCTGGCGTTCGTGCGGGCGCAAGCATGGTTGAGAACACAGAGGGGTGAGGAATGAGAATCGTTGAGGATCAAGCGCTGGACGTGAGCAGGCTGTGGCAACGATTGACGCTTGCACTTATGTCGGGAGCAATGCTCGGATTTGCATTTCCCCCGTCGCCTCTCGCATCCCTTGCCTACGTGGGGCTTATTCCGTTCCTTCTCCTTGTGGAGACGCTTCGAACTACATGGCAAGTGCTGCGCTATTCTTACGTCATGCTGTTCGTCTTTCATGCCTTGACGCTCTATTGGACGGGAGGATTCACGCACGGGAACGACCCTTGGCTGACGGCCTCGGGAACCGCCTTGATCCTTGTTCATCCGCTGTTCTATTGGCCGCCAATTCTGCTCTTTCTCTTCGTTCGCCGTCGACTGGGGGTGATTGCAGGTCTTGCGTCGTTTCCGTTCTTCTGGATCGCCTATGAGTATTCGCATTCCCTCGGAGAGTTCTCGTTCCCTTGGATCTCGTTGGGGAACAGTCAGGCGTACGACATCTACAGAATTCAAATCGCTGAATTCACTTCGACGTACGGTCTTTCATTGCTTCTGTTGATGTTCAACATTCTGGGATTCGTTTTGGTTGTGAAGCTCGCGACTGCGCAATGGTCCATCCGCTCCCGGAATGCCGTAGTGACGCTTCTCGCCATGATGGGAGTCTACTTCGGGCCGTTGATCTTCGGGAAGATCCTCGTGGGTCGGTATGAGGCGATGACGAATGAAGGAGCTCTCAAAATTGGCATCATCCAACCGAACATCGATCCTTGGGAGAAATGGGGAAAAGGATTCAGCTCGAAGTGGGACTCGTACAGCCGGCAGCTCGAAATGTTTATCGCTCAGACGGAATCACTTTCGAGGGAACGGCCGGACCTTATCGTCTGGCCCGAGACGGCCATCCCGTTCCGAATCCTGCTCCCCCAATACTTCTCCACCTGGACGTCACTGAGATCCAAACTCGATTCGATCAATGTCCCCGTCTTCACAGGACTACCCTTCACAACGTACTACGACTCTGCGACGGCCCCTCTTACGGCAGGCCGGATCGGATCGTCCGATGTGTTTTATGAGGATTTCAATTCGGCGGCACTCCTCGTTCCGGGACAGCCCGTCGGACCGATCTACAAGAAAATCGTGTTGGTGCCGTACGGGGAGAGAATCCCGTACGCCGAATCCTTCCGTTTTCTGATCGAGCCCCTCAAGTGGAACGTCGGCATCGGGATGTGGGGAAAAGGAACAGACACGGTTGTCTTCGCGCTACCTCGACCCAATGGCAGGGCGATCCTTTTTTCAACGCTCATCTGCTATGAGTCGGTCTACCCGAATTTTGTTCGGCGATTTACAGAGCTCGGCGCCGAGTTCCTTGTCATCATCACGAACGATAGCTGGTGGGGGAACACGTCCGGGGCCTATCAACACGCGAGCTACGCATCGCTGCGCGCGGTCGAGAACCGTCGATGGATCGTCCGTGTCGCGAACGGCGGGATTTCGGGTTTCGTCGATCCCGTCGGAAGGATTCACCACGAAAAAAAACTCTTTTCAATGGCATCGTTCGTCGGCGAGATTGTTCCGCGCCATGAGCTTACGTACTACGCCCGGCATGGCGATGTCTTTGCGTGGGCGAGTTTGTTTTGTGCAGCCCTATTCGTTATCTTATCCTTGTTTGTGAAACGCAAAGGTTTGGAGAAAGGTGACGACGCCACTACTTGACCACGGATGGCGCACGGATTTGCACTGATAAAAAACAGAGGTCGGAGGTCGGAAATCAGAGATCAGTAATTCTTGGTTCGCTGACTTCTGATGCTTCCATTCACTCAACCTCAGTCCTGAGCGGAGTTGGAGGGCTGACTTCCGACTTCTCTTGTTCTGACTTCCCCGTGTTCATCCGCGTTTATACGTGCCTGCCCGCTCCGCCGAAGCGGCAGCGAGGCGAGGAGGCAGGCGTGTGTCATCGGTGGTCAAAAAAAACCGCCTCGTACTCTCAGAACGCGGAGGAGTCAAGGAAAAAGAATGAACGCGAACGGTATCGATCTGCGAAGTGACACGGTAACGAGGCCCGGCGCCGCCATGCGCAATGCCATGGCCCAAGCCGAGGTTGGAGACGATGTCTTCGGGGAAGATCCAACAGTCAATCGGCTGCAGGAGAGCGTTGCCGCATTGCTGGGGAAGGCGGCTGCCCTCTTCGTGCCAACGGGCGTGATGGCAAACCAGATCGCGATCAAGTGTCACACGCAGCCCGGTGATGAAGTGATCGTAGAGATGAACTCGCACATCTTCAACTATGAGACTGCAGCTCCCGCAGTGCTCTCTCATGTTCAACTCCATCCGGTTCGGGGGGAGCGCGGCATCCTCCGGACAACTCAACTCGCCCCTGCAATCCGCCCCAATGCCTACTACATGGCGCGGAGCTCGTTGCTGTGTCTTGAAAACACTCACAATCGAGCCGGTGGGACCATCTATCCGCTCGACGAGGTGAAGTCAATTCACTCCTTCGTAAAAGCGATCGGCTTAAAGCTCCACCTGGATGGGGCGCGATTGTGGAACGCCTGCATTGCCACGGGAAACCACCCACGGGAGTATGCACAGTTCTTCGATTCCATCTCGGTTTGCTTTTCCAAGGGGCTCGGAGCGCCTGTCGGCTCGGCCCTCGTGGGTTCGGAGGAGACGATTCAGCGTGCACGAAAGTATCGCAAGATATTCGGCGGAGGTATGCGACAAGCTGGAATTATCGCCGCGGGTGCTCTTTACGCGTTGGAACACAACTTCGAGCGCCTGAAGGAGGATCACGTAAAAGCACGTTGGCTCGCTGAACGACTCTCCGTCATCCCCAAACTAAAAGTGGATTTGGACTCCGTTCAAACGAATATCGTCATCGTGGATGTCGGAGAAACGGGAAAATCGGCAGACGATGTTCTTGAGCTTCTGAAGTCTCGCGGTGTGATGCTCACCGACGCGAGCTACTCAAGCATCCGGGCGGTGACACATCTGGATGTATCAATGGAAGAAGTGAAACGGGCCGGTGAGATCATCGCTCACGCGTTTTCGGAGTAGGAAGAGATGGAAAAGGAGAAATTCAAGCAAAGACATCAGGTGCGTGTAAGAAGCTACGAAGTCGACTGGCAGGGCATCGTCCACAACGGTAATTACCTTCTCTATTGCGAGATCGGGAGGATGGAATACATGAAACAGCTCGGTGCCCGCATCGACCTCGCCTCGCTTAAGTACGATTCCAAGGTGGTCCTTGTCCGGAATGAGATCGACTATAAGTCTCCCGCTCGATTCGACGACCTGCTCACAGTTCATACGCGTGTGTCTGCCATCCGGAACACCAGCTTTGTCATGGAAGGTATCCTGGAGAATGCCGATACCGGCGAACGGTTGGCGGAGAATGTCGCGTACCACGTTTGGCTCGATCCAGGAACCACTCGCCCACGCTCGGTCCCTGATGAATTTCGAAAACTCATTCAGTCTTTTGAGGGGGGTGACTGCGAAATGTTCTGGCCTTCGGTAAAGGTATGACTTCATTCGAAGAGTTCAAGGAACTGGCTACTTGGGGGAATGTTATCCCGATCTTCGAATCCATTCTTGCCGACGCGGAGACACCGGTCTCCGTCTATATGAAAATCAAAGAGCGCAGCCCCTACTCGTTTCTTCTTGAAAGCGTTGAAGGTGGAGAAAAGATCGGTAGGTATTCTTTCCTCGGATACAATCCATTCATGAGTTTCACGATAACGGGGAAAGCGTACGGGATCAAAACATATCACAGTGACGTCGAAGTCTTGCCGACGCTCGTCTCGCCGGATGATCCTCCTCTCACGGCATTGAAGAAGCTCTTCGCTCACATCCGAACGGTGAGTGTCCCCGGATTGCCCCGGCTCTCCGGCGGGGCCGTCGGCTACATCGGGTATGAGGCGGCCCAATTAGTAGAGGAGATACCCGTCTCGGGCGTGGACGAGCTGAAGATCCCCGATGTTCTGATGATGTTCTACGACGTTGTCCTTGTGTTCGACAATTTGAAGCACCAGTTGTTTCTTGTTTCGAATGCCTATCTCCCCCGGCCGAACGCAACTGAGGATGAGCTTCGGAACGAGTACGACAAAGCGGTCGCGGAGATCGTCCGTCTGAAAGCGCTCTTGCGCGAAACTGTGAGCCACGAGCTTGGCCGCGTGCGCCTCAATGGGAACATGAGTCATGTCATTTCAATTGAAGACTATTGCCGAAGCGTCGAGCGATCGCGGCAGTATATCACAGAAGGGGATATATTCCAGGTCGTGCTCTCTCAACGGCTGAAGCAGCAGGCGGAAGTAGATCCCTNNGCATGTATTTTCTGAATTTCGAGGAGTTCTCCGTCGTTGGCTCCTCTCCGGAAATGCTCGTCCGGGTCGAGCACGGCCTGGTAGAAACTCGACCGATAGCCGGGACCAGAAAAAGAGGGGCTTCGGTAGAAGAAGACGATCGTCTGGAACGTGAGCTCCTGGCCAGTCCCAAGGAGCGCGCCGAGCATCTCATGCTCGTCGATCTTGGTAGAAACGACCTCGGCCGGATCAGCGACTTCGGGACGGTTCACGTCAGCCAATTCATGGCGATAGAAAAGTACTCTCACGTGATGCACATAGTCTCAAATGTCCAAGGCCGACTACGCAAAGACCTCTCACAGATTGACGCATTGTTCGCCTGTTTTCCCGCGGGAACACTCTCGGGGGCGCCCAAAATCCGTGCGATGCAGATCATCGCAGAGCTTGAGCCGGTTAAACGCGGCATCTATGGCGGTGCCGTCGCCTACATCGATTTCTCTGGCAACCTCGATTCGTGTATCGCTATCCGAACCATCGTCGCGAAGGACGGACTGCTCTATTTTCAGGCGGGGGCAGGCATCGTTTTCGATTCGAAACCTGAGCGCGAATACGAAGAAACAATGGAAAAGCTCGGCGCGAACATCGCCGCTCTTGAATTGCTGCAACAACTCGGCCCCTCCTG
>DMMN01000339.1:8722-8863 GCA_003453835.1 Bacteroidota bacterium
GGGAAGCAGGCATCTGCGTTGAAGCGATTCAGAAGCTGCACAAAGGATTCCCCATCCTGGGTGTCTGCCTCGGTCACCAGGCAATCGGTGAAGCGTTCGGCGGCAGGGTTGTGGGTGCTCCGGCGATCTTTCACGGCAAGA
>DMMN01000317.1 GCA_003453835.1 Bacteroidota bacterium
CTCTCTACAAAGAAACTGCCCGCCCCCGCCGTAGATTCGTCGGCATCACGGCTCTTCCCGATAATCAATTTCTGGTGGTACGGCAAGGACCCGACCTCAGCAGCTTCGTTGATCCCGATACCAGGCTTCTTCGGTTTGGAGCGGATGGCAAGTTCATCACTCCGGTTGGCGACCTGGTGACCCGCGCCGGCAGCGGCATCACGGACATCAATCAACCGACGGGGATCGGGCGCTTTCCAAACTCGAAGGACTTCATCATTCTCCAAACCTCGGAAGGGATCGCGTACGGCGCGATTCACATGGTGTACCAGGCGAGTGCCGAGTTCGAAGGTTGGCTCCCCAAATACGATCCGTCGCGTCAGGATCAGCGGTTCATCGATTTTGTCCGGCCCAATCGCTTCATCCGTCCCGAGGGTGTGGCGGTAGACGGTCGGCGAGGCGATATCTTTATTGCCGATGCGGCTCAGGACAGCGTCTTCAAGTTCGACAGCAAAGGTCGATTCAAGTCTGAGTCGTTTGGCTTTGCACAGACATCGGGGAGAATGCTTCGTCCTTCCGGCGTTGCGTTTTTTGATCGAACGCTTTACGTGCTTGATTCTCGATCCAACCGGATTCTCAGATTTCGTCTCTCCACAGATTTCTAAATCAGGGCTTTGAGGTTTTCGAAGGTTTTTGTTTTCGGCTTTGTTATATTGTTGCGTATGGAATAACCATTATTTGGCATCCCGCGAATCTGCACGAACAGTTTTCTTCGGGTGAGTTTGATCAGAGCGGAATTCTTGGATTCCGCTGAGCGGTGACACGAGTTTTTCAGGCGAGCAACCGTTCTACTCAATTTCCCATCCAAATATCCCACAAGGAGGAGTTCATGAAAAACAGTACTCGAGTTTCGTTTCTCTCCATACTGTCGATCGCATTGGCAGTATCGGTGCAAGCGCAATTGCTGCTCACCGAAGATTTTGCGGGAGCGGCCGGAACGGCTTTGACGTCTGCAAGCTGGGTGCTCAGCGGAACGAACAATACAAATCCGCTGACGATCGGCTCGCCGGGCTTGACCTTTTCTGGCTACCCGGGTTCAGGTGTCGGCAACGCTCTTCCGATGACGAACAACGGTCAGGATCTCTATCGAAGCTTCACCGCGACCAACTCAGGGAGCGTCTATCTCTCATTCATGGTCAACGTGTCCGCTGCGTTAACGGGAGACTACTTCATCGCGCTTTCTCCTTCGTCGTCACAGACGAACTACTATGCTCGCCTGCACGTCAAGAGCTCGGGGAGCGGATACAGTTTCGGGATGAACAAGAGCAATGAGGTCACCGGCGGCGCGAAGTACGGCACCACGGTGTGCAACCTCAACGCAACGTATCTCGTGGTTATCAAGTACTCGTTTACGGGACCGGCTGCGGACACTCTTAACGATCCGATCAATGTCTACGTCTTCGGGAGCGGAGCAAACATCGCGGCTGAACCTGCGACTCCTGAGATCAGTGGATATGTGGTGAACACTAGAACTGATGCTGCCGATCTTTCTTCTGTCACATTGCGTCAGGGTTCATCGACGGCGGCACCCACGATAGTAATCGATGGGATCCGGGTGAGCAAGTCGTGGAACACCATGCTAACGGGTGTGGAATCAACGAAGAGTTCAATCCCTGCGACGTTCTCGCTGTCGCAGAACTATCCTAATCCCTTCAATCCAAGCACAGCGATCCGCTTTCAACTGCCGACCGCGAGCTTCGCGACGCTGAAAGTGTTCGACGTCCTCGGAAGGGAGGTCGCCACGCTCGTGAACGAGATGCGTCTGGCCGGATCGCATGTTGTGCGATGGGATGGTTTGTCCTCGCCGAGCGGTGTGTATGTTTATCGTCTCACCGCCGGTGAGGTTTCGACACAATCGGGAGGACGCTCAGTTGAGACGAGGACGATGATCTTGCTACGGTGATTGACTGAAACCGGCAAGGAACGCGTTGCCGATTGGCTCGTGGGAGTACGCTCATCAAGAGAAAGACAAGCCTGGAGGTCTCAGATCGGGTGCTTCAGGCCCGCAGCGATCATTGCAGAAAAGTCCCGGTTGGCGAAAGTCGGCCGGGATTCTCTTTTCTCTCGAACCCCTCCGCGTGAGTGAAGGTCAACCTCATTCCTCATTCTGCAAGAGGATCAATTTTCGTCATTTGCTATTATTCCTTCCCTTTTGTACCATCTCTCGTTGCTGGAACGGGTTTCTCGATCGTTTGAAACGAACCCCCAGAATCCGACACTGTTCCTCAGTCTTGAACTCGAAAGGAGATTTCTACGATGCTGAAATACACCAATGTGTTGGCGGCGGCAGCTACTGTGCTCATGCTGGCCGGTTGTACCATCTTCAAGCCGGGTGAAGGTGTCAGGAAGACCTATCGCGTGCCGAGCGCGGAACGCGAGTTCCGCGCCGTCTGGGTAGCGACTGTATCAAACATCGACTGGCCGAGCAAACCGGGATTGTCAGCCGAAGATCAGCGGAAGGAGGCGATCACAATCCTGGATACGGTGGTCGCGCTGCGGCTCAACGCTGTTGTCTTCCAGGTGCGTCCGCACTGCGATGCAATGTACGAAAGCAAACTTGAACCGTGGTCGTTCTACCTGACCGGCCAGCAAGGGAAGCCGCCCGAGCCNNGAGCCGTACTACGATCCACTCGCCTTTTGGATCGAGGAAGCCCACAAACGCGGAGTGGAGTTGCATGTCTGGTTCAATCCGTACCGGGCTCACCTTCCGAGGGGAGGCGAAGTGACCGAGAACTCTATCGTGAAGAAGCGTCCCGGGCTTGCGAAGATGACGGGCAACGGAACGTGGTGGCTCGACCCTGCGAAAAAGGAAGTTCAGGATCACTCAGTAAGCGTGGTAATGGATGTCGTGCGTCGGTATGATGTTGACGGAGCCCATTTTGACGACTACTTCTATCCCTACGGCGACGGCAACTTCCCGGACGATGATACATGGGCGGAGTATATAAAGTCGGGCGGCTCCATGTCCCGTGAAGACTGGCGCCGCGATGCGGTCAATACGTTCATTAGAAGAGTCTATGAAGGCATTAAGAAGGAAAAGCCGTATGTGAAGTTCGGCATCAGCCCGTTCGGCATCGGGCGACCGGGAGATCCGCCGTCGATCCAGGGCTTCGATCAATACAGCCGTCTCTATGCCGACGCGGTTCTCTGGTTTCACAAAGGTTGGATCGACTATTGGACCCCGCAGCTTTACTGGCCGATCAATCAGATTCCTCAAAGCTTCCCCGTTCTGCTGGGCTGGTGGGCGAAAGAAAACTACAAAGGCCGCAACCTCTGGCCTGGGATGATCATCGGCAGGATGACGAACGAGAAGGGGGCCGACGAGATCATCAACCAGATCATGATCGCGCGTGGGTTCGTCAATGAAGCGCCCGGTCACGTCCATTTCAGCATGAAGGCATTCCTGCGCGATAGCAGCGCCCTCAATGCCGGACTGAAAGCCGGCCCGTATCAGAACATGGCTCTCGTTCCGCCGTCTCCCTGGCTGGATGATGATCCACCGGCCGCGCCCCGCGTC
>DMMN01000223.1 GCA_003453835.1 Bacteroidota bacterium
GGAGCGGGATGGAAGAAGGGGAAGGGACGCGTTTCAGGCATCAACGCGGACAGCGTGAAGAGCTCGAGCCACAAACATTAGGATCTAGATTACTCGGAGCGAGGGAGGAGCCATCATCCTCCCCTCTCCGAGGGTTTATTCTTCGACTGACGATGAACTTTTCAGACGCGCCTCGCTTCCTCGCCGGAGGATCGTCAGACAAAATCCGACCACAAGCGCCACCGTTCCGATCCAGACAAGGTTGATCATCGGCTTCACGCTGGCTTCGATCACGAGCGTCTCTCCCTTCTGTTTCGTCAATACATCCACCGGCAACGCCACGGTGATCTCAACCTTGGATCTCGATCTCTCGTCACGGTCGGGCATCATGCGCACGAGATTGAACTCGTACGAGCTCCCGTCACCGGCGAGGTACGTCGCCGGGACGAACTCGTTGCCTGCTCCGTCGTTCCGCATTTGTACCGTCAGAGGTTTCTTCCGGCCATCTTCGGCCACCTCGAGTTTGACATTGATGACGAAGTTCCTCCCCTCGAGCATCGCTCCCTTCTCGAAATTATTGAAGTCGAAATCCACGAAGGTGATTTTGAGATTACCGACAGCGGCGACGCCCCCCTTCTGCAGCGTGAGCGACTGCTCTTCTCCCTTGCTCGGTTGCTCAACCGAGACGGGAGATACATAGAAATCTTTGTTGATGAAATTGACCAAGTCGGGGTGACGTAAGGTCGACTGTTCTGTGAAATGCATCGACGGCGCCACCGTCCTACGCACGTCCCCTTTTGCGACCTCGATGTTGAAAGCGTACCGATCACGGTCAAGCGCCTTGTAGCCTACGTACGTGAGTTGGTATCCAAGCGCCTCCACCGACTTGTCCCGTTCAAGCGAAACCGTCGCTTTGTCGTCGTACCGCTCCGAGGTGACAAATCCCAGACACATGACCGCGATGCCGATGTGCGCAATAGAGCCACCGACGAACTTCGGATTCCCCATGAAGACTCCGTATCCGACCTGAAGGTTGGCAAACAAGGAAAAGGCCGAGCAGAACGTAAAGAGGAGAATCAGGAATTCTTCGGAGCCCATCAACAAGACAAGAAACGTCGTCGCGAGGGCCAATCCGGTTGGAACGGCCATGCTTTTCAGAATCGTGCCGGCTTTGGAGTGCTGCCACCAGAGCAATTGGCCAAGCCCGGAGAGAAACGTGATAGCGATCCCGAGCGGCAGATTCGTTTTCACATAATACATCATCTCGACGGCGGAAGCTTTCCCTTTCAGAATCGAAGTGATGATCGGAGAGGAAGTTCCGATCACAACGAAAAGGGCGACAAAGCTAAGAGCGAAGGCGCCCAGGAAAAGGGCGAACTCCCGTGAAAGCAATGAATGCTCAACCGGAATCTTCGGCATCTCCTTCATTCGTATGAAAAGGAGCCCGAATCCGATGGTTGCGAAGAGCGCGATGAATCCCAACAACAGCCAATAGACCCACATGCCGGGATCGACGAACGAATGAACCGACGTGTCACCCAGAACGCCGCTCCGCGTCAGAAACGTGCTGTAAAGGACCGTGATGAACGTGAGAAGACTGAGAACAAAATTCGTTTTCACGAACGCACCACTCTTCCGCTGCGTAAGAGTAGTGTGAATTGAGGCAACGCACAGGAGCCAGGGAATGAGGGAGGAATTTTCAACCGGATCCCACCCCCAGAAACCACCCCAGCCAAGAGTCTCATACGCCCAATATCCTCCAAGGATGATGCCCGTTCCGAGCACCATGGCTCCGAACACAGACCAAGGGGTGGCCACTCGAATCCACGAGTTGTAGTCTCTCTTCATTAGCCCGGCCACGGCATGCGCGTACGGCACGGTCATCGAAGAGAATCCGATGAACAGAATCTGTGGGTGGATGACCATCCAGTAGTTCTGAAGAAGAGCATTCAGTCCCTTCCCCTCCACCGGATATTGAGCCCACACGCCTTTTGCCTCATCGATCATCACGTAGTTTGTCAGTCCGGGAGGTATAGGCCCGTTCCGGAGGAGATCGTTCGGAAAGCTCTCCCAGATGAGCGTGAATGGATTCTTGACGACGAGCATGAGGAAGAGGAACGAGAGGACGAGGGAATAGATCGACATCACCTCGGGCTCATAGTCCTTTCGGGAGGAGTAGTGCATCAAAAACACGCCGATGACCGCGGCATAGAGAGCCCAGAGCGTAAAGCTTCCCTCCTGGCCCGCGTAGAAAGTCGAGATCAGGAGTGGAAGAGGAAGGTCGGTGGAGCTGTGGTTCCAGACATAGGTGTATTGGAAACGATGGGTGAGAATAAGATAGAGGAAGATTGTAGCGGAGGTCATGAACGACATCGCCGCGAGGTGATAACTTGTCCGGGCGAACCCAAGCAGGCGATTTGATTGTTCTCGATGTACGCGATAGTAAAGAAACGCCGCGGCGAGCGCAGACAAGAAAGCAATCTTTACAATGACCGCACCGATATGGCCGATCAACATCCGACTCCTCCTTCGTTACCAAGTGTGTAAGAACGGTTCCTGAAAACCGCGTTGCCGAACAAAAACCCCGCCTCGCGGGGTTTGCCTAGAGCTCTCTCCTTGTGAGCCGAGCCTAGATTTTCACCGACTGTGTCTACGCTGAATTCCCGAAGCACGCAACTCGTGAAGCACAAAGGAAGATCCTTGGGTCGTTCCTCTTGTGACCCCTCTCTACAGGCTCTTCTTGACAGCTTCTGCGTCCCCCTCGTACTTCGAGGGACACTTCGTGAGAACTTCCGTCGCATGGAACTCCTCTCCGCTAAACCTTCCTTTTGCGACGACGCTCTCTGCAATCTCGAAGTTATTGGGTTTGGCCCCCTGAAGAACGACCTTTACCGTGCGATCGGCATCGTCCTTCATAAAGAACGAGAATTGAACCTTCTCCGGATCGAATGACGTTGCCTGGTCTTTCACCCAGGTCCCTTTAACCTGAGCTTTCTTGTTAGCTCGCTGAGCTGCCGCGAAGTCCATATACTCAACGTTCGACTCGATAAAATTCACCGCGCCCAGGACGATCCCGACCGCAACCACGACCACTCCGACGATAATCTTTGCCTTCATAATGTCATCCCTTCTTAATCAGTTTCTCCAGTTCAGCCAGTTTTTTGTCAAGTCTCAGCAGGTAGAGCACGATGCCTCCCCAGATAAGGAGGACGATGCCGAGAACGATATAGAGTTGATGTTCCGCCAAGAACTCTTCCATGAGATCCTCAGTGTTGTTGTCGTGAGTGTTCGTGCTCCAATCGCGCCGCGCGTATTCTCAGGTTGAGTAACCAGATGAAGAGCAACGTGAAGCCAAGAAGTGAGAGATAGAAGAACACGCGCATGTTGCCTGCAATCATCCCTGATTGCATCAACGGACCTTTCCCGCTCGGATCGTCCCTCGCCCCGGGATGGAGGCCGGCCATCATGCGAGGCATGACGAACACGAAAAACGGGACTGTCAGACCGGCGATGATCGAGTAGACGGCAGAAAGGGATGCTCGCTTTTCATCGGACTCGATAGCCGAGCGGAGCGCAAAATAGGCCCCGTAGATGAGCAGGAGAATGAAGATAGATGTTTGTCGGGGATCCCAATTCCAGAATGTTCCCCAATTGAATCTCGCCCACAATGCACCCGTCACGGTCGCCAGAATGCAGAACAGAAGCCCCAATCCCGCTGCGGACACGGACTTGTAGTCGTCCTCGATATTCTTCGTTCGGAGATAGCGAATGCCGAAGAACGTCCCCACAAGAAACGCCAGCACGGAGGTCCATGCGGTCGGCACGTGAAAGAAGATATTGCGGGCCTTGTCCTCCAAACCCGGAATCAGAGGAAACTCAAAAAATCCTGCCGGCTCAAGGGACATCGGAATGCCGATGCCGGCAACGATGACAAGCGTAATGAGGATAATGGAACCGTATTTGACGTATGTCATTCTAGTCCTTCCATACGAAGTCGAACAGCAGGAACGATCCGCCCGTCATCACAAGGATGTAGCCGGCGAGAATCTGGAAGTCCTCCAGCGCGTCCGAAAATGGGGCGCCTTCGAGCGCTTTGGTCGTTGCGTTCATTACCGTCATCAGCAGAACGATCAGGATTGGAAACGAAAGTACCGGATAGAGGGTTCCTCTGGTGTTGGCCTTCGCCACAATCGCAGCAATGATCGTGGCGGCAGCGGCAAACCCCAGACTCCCCAACAACACGGTCGCGAAGAATATCGAACTCGACTTGATAATGAAATATTCGGAAAACACGATTGTGTACAATAACGTCACCGCGACCGTAAGCGAGATGGTGAGCACCGCGTTGAAGATAAGTTTTCCGAAATATACGACCGACGGGGAGGCAACGAGTTGAAGGGTCATCGTCGTTCCTCGTTCTTCTTCACTCACGAAGATCCTCGAGAGGCTGGACATCGCCGTGAAGAAGACCACGACCCAGTACATCCCCGAGAGGGTGGAAGGGCTCGGCTGATCGGAGCGCAAGGCGAAGAGAATCGTCGCGACCGACGTCACCACAAACATCAGAAGTGCGTTCAGAGCGTACCGCGTTCGTAATTCGGACTGCAGGTCCTTCTGAAACAACGCAAATGTGCTGGAGAGCGCGCTCCTCATGACGTCCCCAAAGTAATGAAAACCTCCAGGAACAGCAAGGCATTGATCGAGGTGCACCGCTTGACGATTCCGATCATCCATCTATCCCAGGTCGATCCGCCGTTGACACCATCCCGCTTCCTGCTCGTCATTGGTCGCAACAACCAGGAATCCGGCGTTCCGCTGCTCGCGCACCACCGCCTTCACGATCTCAATGCCTTCGGCATCGAGGTTTGATGTCGGCTCGTCAAGGAAGAGCGCCTGCGGCGTATGCAGAAGGGCAAAGCAGTATTTAAGGCGTTGCTTCATCCCGGAAGAATATGTCCGAACATAATCATCTTGCCGACTTCCCAACCCAAAACGTTCCAGCATGTGCAGGGCTCGATCATGATCAGAAGTTCCGTTTGCTCTGATGTTCGAAAGCACGAGAAGATTCTCCAATCCCGTAAACTCGTCGTAGAGTTGCAGGTACGGTGAAACCAATCCCACCTTGTGCTTCGCATCGTCAATCTCCAGCATCGTTCCACCGCTCCGGTATTCGACCTTCCCCCTCGTGGGAGCCAGCAGCCCGCACAATGTCTTCACGAGCGTTGACTTCCCCGAGCCGTTCCTCCCGGTGATTGCAAGTGATTCATTGAACGCGAGCGTAAACGAGAGGTCTCGGAAGATGCTGCGGCGATTGAACTCCTTCGTTAGCCCGTTGACGGTTAACTCGAAATCGATCATTGGACGATCGCCACCTTCCATTGGAACGCCGCATCGTCGCATTGAGCGTGAACAAAGTAGATGCCGGACGGAATCCTCTCTTGAAGATCTCTTGAAGGAACATAGATCAGCTTGTTTCCGAAAACGTCGACGATCGGATATCGCTGGGAGAACATCGCATCCAATGAACCGCTCAGGAACGTGATCTGGGCATCGGCACTCCGGGTTCCGACAACCGGCAGAATCAACCGTTGCGCGTCACGGATTCGAAGCGGATTCGGAGAGGGCTCCAGGGCCGTCGCCGCATTTCCTCTCGACGAAGATTCGAGGTACAACGTCCGCCACACATGTGCCGGTGTTGAGGAGAATCCGATCATCGCGCCTCCCCTGAGCTTCTGGAACGGCGAAGAAGGATGGCTGGAAGAGAGGATGAGATCGAACGCGCGGTCGGTCGGTCTGGCGACGACTGCGGCATCCGCCTCCACGTTGACGACGATCGCGGTGACAGTGTCCGAGGCAAGGGAGAACTGGTAGAACTGCGTGGAGAGTGGATAGGCCGAGGTCGAGACACTTGTGGAGAAGCCGTTGAAATTGGACGCCATGTTTGGTGAGAATCGGGAATAGTACTTTCCCTCAGGGTAGAATCGTGCCGAGTCGGCACGGTCGGCGGTGAAGTAGTTCCAGAAACTGAAGAGCGTGAATTCAGATTCAAGGCTCGATCCTCGCCGTTGGAGAATCTTTGCCGCGCTCCTGAGAAAAGGCTGCGACTTCATCTCCGTCCAGATTTCCTTCATGACATCCTGGCCATACCGTCTCACAAGGAAATGTGCCCAGATGGACCGCTCGTAGCCATAGTAGATCGGACCTGCGTAGGTGGTGAAGGAAAAGGAGCGGTTCTGAGTATCTTTGAATCGCTCGAAGTAGAATCGGACATCGAAATGGTAGTCGTTGATGAAATCGTAGACGACGTCTTCCATCCAGGAGGAGGAGAGCTCATAGAAGTAGAAATCGAAATTCGGGACTTCCTGCCAGATGCCATAGGATCCGACTTGTATCGCGTGAAGGAATTCGTGAGCCACTGTGACCTTGAGACCCAGCAGCCCCGGTGTCCGATGCCCCAGATAATCGTTGTCAATCTCCATATAGGTTGCGAAACGCTGATTCGGAGTGCTCTCGATGAGATCGCCCGGAGTCCACCAGGTATTCCCGAAAACCCCTGTTCCAAGATCGGATACGTACACGTCATACTCGTCGCCACCTCCCTGCTGCAGATCTGTGGGAGGCGCGCTGTAGCCAAGAATCTCCACCTCGACCCGGCGGCAGTAGTCAAGCACCGCGGCCACCGAGTCGATGTATTGCTCATGGCTTTTTTCGATCAAGGCGGGATTCCCTCCCGGATTCAAGAGCGCCGGCTTGTGAGCGCCCGTGGTGTCATAATGAATTCGAAAGAATCCCGCCGGACTCAACTTACTCTTGTGTCGTCCCGGCCGCTGAAGACTTCGGGCGATCTGCACCTTTGCCATCGGTTCGAGCTGTTGCCAGCGGGCAAACGCCGCGACCAGAAGGGATGTGCCGCACTTCGGTTCCGGGGCGCTGTCCACGGACCTGTCATCTTGCCGCGCATAGCGATTGAGTGCCTCCCATGCTCCGCCTCGTTGACCGTAGACATTCGATGTGGCCAGTAAAACCAGCCACGCCGCTGCGTTGAAGGTCCTACTGAGGAGGTTCATGTCCGGGTCCGCGGAACAGCATTCTTCCATCATAAAGTTTCATCGTTCCCTTTTCCGTAAGCGTGAGGGCGAGATCAACGACGCCGTCTCCGTTCAAATCGCCGAAGGCAAAATGTCCGATGCGAGGCGCCGAGGCGAGGTGACGAGCGTCCTCGAATTTCGCGCCGCCCTTCCCTTTCAACCACTCGATGCTTCCGCGATGAGCCACATTCACCGCGATGTCGACCACTCCATCCCCGTCAAGATCAAGAATCCGGACCTGTGAGCGGTCGGTGATCCGGATGGATGCGGCGACGGTATCAGGGAGCGAATACGTACCGTCCCCTTTTCCCCAGACAAGCTTGAGCATCTCCTGCGGTTGCGGGAGGGAAAAGAGCAAATCCATCGCTCCATCTTGATCGACATCGTGAGCCCAGATATAGCTTTTCTGAATGACCTCATCCGGCAGCTCGTAGGAGAAGACTTTTTGCCTGAAGGAGAGAACCGAGTCCCCAAGGGAGACGGCAAACTCGTACTTCCCCGTGCTGTTCCGAAAGAAGTATGCGACGTCCGGAAACCCATCGTTGTTGAGATGGGCAACAGCCGCGCCCAGGAGTGCATTCGGGATGGTCAGACGGAAACTCCGTTCGATGAACCTTAAAGAACCAAGCTCTTGAAAGAGGGTCAACGAGGGGCTCCCGCTCACTGTCGTCGAATTGTAGCAGAAGAACCTCATCTCCTCATTCTCGCCTTTGCTCCAGGAGAGGAGTTCCCCTTCGCCTGCCGTCGCAATGACGGCATTGATCGTCGATTGATCTCGATGATCGATCGTCAGAAAGGAAAGTTGTTTGGTTTGCGGATAGGAGACGATGAATCGGGCGGTCGAGTCGCTCGACGAGTGAAACTCCAAGTACCGGGGATTCGCCGCCACCGAATAAGACATCTGCCCCATCAGTCCGAGATCTCTCCGGTTCAGGAACATCGAGAGAGAATTGCTCCCCCCGTTGAGAAGCGCGATATCCTTCAGTCCGTCGCCGTTGAGATCCTCCATGACGATTCCTCTTGGTCGGACGCCGGTTACAAACTCAAGCGAATCTTTCAATACGCCCGCCTGAGAAGCAGCCCGATAGAGCAGGAGTCGCCGTCCGTCTCGATCAAGCACAAGAGCATCCGCCGACGAATCTGCATCAACATCTTGAAGCCCAAGCTGATGGGGATCGGTTCCGGCGGAGAAATCGATCTGTTCACTCCCGAGTTCATCGCTGGTATTCAGGTATACGCGAAAAGCGGGCGGCCTATCTAAGGTGACGAGGTCCTTATAGCCGTCGCTATTGAGATCGGCAACACCGATGGCCAATGCCGGCACCTTGAGAGGGATACGACTTCTGAGCCGAAAATCCCCAAGGCCATCCCCCTCCCAAACCTGCATTGAGGCAGGCCGAAGAAGCCTGGCAACGAAATCAAGAGAACCCTGTGGGGCGAGCTGTGCGGCAACCAATTCTCTCAAGTCGCCCTCTAAGGGAATGTTCATCTGGTCGAGGAACTTGCCTTGTCCCACGCCATACAACAAATGAAGTTCGCTTCTCACCCAATCGTACGCCGCAAGGTCGATGATATCGTCATTGTTGAGATGAACAAACAAGAGTATACCAACGGGGGTATCGGGAGCGATCGTCACTCCCTGCCGAAATTGCGTTTTGCCTGTTCCGATGAATGGGATGATTCCGGGGTTGTCTCGATCGAAAACAAGGATATCGGGTCTTCTGTCGTTGTTGATGTCCCCCACGATGACCCCAGTGGGCGTCACGGCCAACGAAAGGCTGCCGAGCGACCTCAGCGAATCCGGATCCGTTTCCACGACCAGGGAGATCTTCTTGGCGGACTTGTCGATCCGCAGGAGCTCGGGTTTCTTGTCGCCATCCAAATCCGCCACAACGATCTCATCGAACGGCGCGGCCGTACGTAGTGCGCGCGTGCGCAGTTCCAAGAGTGAGGAATCGATTTCGGCGACCACGAGTTTGTGCGATCCTCCATTCCAGAGAAGGGCGGTTCGAGGTGATCCCGAGCGCGAGTAGGGAAGCATGCGCTCGAATCGTTCGGGAATCGGAAACGCGCGGAACTGTCCGAACGCCGTCTGCTGGGACTGAGCGAACGATTGGTGAACCGTTAGCCAAAACGAGATGAGCGTGGCGGCAAAGAACTGCGACGAGCGTTGAAGGGAATCAGAAGAATTGCACACGTCTGTTCGCGACCTTGCCATCTGGACCGCGCCTTTTTCGAGGGAAAACCGAAACGAGGTTAGTATTTTTTTCGGTGAAGAAGCCTGAGTTCACGTCTACGGGCGGCGTCGGCGTATCGCCGCTTCTCTTCTCTCGTCACGGGTCGGATCGGCGGAGCCGGGAGAGGCCTCCCCTCTTCATCGATGGAGACAAACGTCAAATATGCGCTGTTGGCGTGTAGCCGTTCGCCGGTCAGCAGGTTTTCTCGGGTCACACGAACCCCCACCTCCATCGACGTGCGGAACACCCGATTGACGGACGCTTGCAGAATCACTACTTCCCCCGCCAGGATCGGGTGGAGAAAATTGAGCTCGTCCACCGAAGCCGTTACGCAGACACGATTCGTATGCCTAGACGCCGCTATGGCCGCGGAAATATCGATCAAGTGCATCAGTCGCCCGCCGAGCAGATTGCCCAGACGATTCGTGTCGTTGGGCAGAACCATCTCCACCATTTCCACCTGTGATTCTTTGACCGTTCTTGTGCGATCGCGTTTCATCGCCGGCATCTACTGGAGGTTCCCGATCTTTGGAGCGGCCGGCTCGTGTGTCGCGTTGTTACCGGGTTTCGGCTGCCTCGAGAGAATCTCATCCCGCAGCCTCTCCGCCTCGACTTTGAGTCCGCTCTCCGGATATTTGACAAAGAATTTCTCGATTTCCTGTTTCGCCTCGACGAATTTTTTCCGACGCATCATCGCTTCCGCCTTCTTGAGTTGCGCCTGCTCGGCATAGGGAGAATCATGATACTTTTCCAGTACGTAATCGAAGAAAGTGATCGCAGACTTGTATGATTCCATATTCATGTACGTGATGCCGTTGTCGTACTCCTTCTTCGCGAGCTTCGTGTTGAGCTCGACGATCCTTCTCTCGGCATCCTGGACGAGGGAATCGGTCGGGTGATATTCGATGAACGACTGAAACTCGTCAATGGCTCGCCTCGTGAACTCCTGGTCGCGAAACGACTCGGGAGACTTGTTGAAGTAGCAGAGAGCCCGCTTGTAGCGAGCCGTCGCGACAAACTCGCTCGTCGGCATCGTCCTCAGCAGGAGCTCGTATTCGTACGCCGCGAGCTCGTACTGCTCGCGCATGAAGTAGCACTCAGCCATGTAATACTGCGCGTCATCGGCGATTCCGCTTCCCTGAAACTGCAACGTGACGATCTTGAACTCTTCGATCGCTTCCAGGTAGTCTTCCTCCTTGAAATACTCCATCGCGCGCTGGAACCGTTGGTCGGCGCTGAGCTGAACGCTTTCATCGGTTGCTGTACAACCGGCCAGCCCTGCGGCGATCATGATCGAGCATGCGAAGTACCATACTGAGGCTCCCACGCTCATCGGCCTATTTGATGCTGTTGACAAAGTAGTTCCCCGTTTCTTCGATGATTTCAACATTCGATAGTTTCACGACTCGATCAATCACTGTCTGCTTTTCGGTGTGATCGTGAAGCAAGTAGGGCTGCAAGGCAGCCTGCAGAGGAATCAATCGAATCCTCGCGATTTCGGCTTGTTGTGAATCTTTCCTGAGCTGGAGTTCCACTCCGAGCCCCTTCTGCGTCCACTCAAGCTGAGGTTGATAGAAAACAAAATTTCCGAGCGACCGAAAGATGTACGTTCCGTTATAGTATTCGATGCCCTGAACGACATGGGGATGATGACCGACAACGATGTCGGCTCCCGCATCGGCCAGGAAGCGCAATTGATACTGCGTCTTGCCGTTCGGCCGATCCATATACTCCTCCCCCCCATGAAAGCTTGCGATGAGGAGATCGACCGCGGGCCGTACACTCTCCATCTCGCTTCTGACTCTCGCTTCGTCGAACAGGGAAATCCTCCCACTCCACGGACCGGGGATGTTCACAAACTGAGTGTACGCAACGAATCCGACTCGAATGCCGTTCCTCTCAACGATCGCAGGGGGAAAGGTGGAGACTGAATCTTCAGAAGTCCCCGTGAAGAGCAGGCCGCGAGATCGCAAACTCTGAATCGTCTCCCGAAGTCCCTTCATCCTGTAGTCGTATGCGTGGTTGTTGGCTGTCGAGACGACGGAAATATTTGCCCGCCTGAGGGCCTCGGCACCCGCGGGAGGTCCACAGAAAATGAGATTATATTTCGGATGTTGCGTTTCTCCCCCTTGGTCGGTCAACTGGCTTTCGAGGTTGACGAAAACAATCGACTCCGCGGACAGGCTATCTCTCACACGCCCAAAAGGAAAATCCACATTCCCCTTCACAAGCTCCTGGCCGACGCTCCGACCGAGATTGACGTCTCCAAACAAAAGGACGTTGAGCGCCCGCGACGAATCCGAGTCCTGTGCACACAAGCCGCTCGTAACGATGAGCACCAAGAGCCACGACGGCAGGCGCACGAGGGACCTCAACTTCTCACCGTGAAGAACAAATAGACGATCAAGAACGCGCCCGTTATCGCCAGGATGGGTCCGGCTATTCGTTCGAAGAATGATCCGGATGCCTCTGAGATTCCATTGCTGTCGGAGCCAAATACTCCGATTTCCTCCCGTTGGCTGACGGTGTCAACCGCCTCCCTCGAAAACGAACCAAGGTAGTGCGCCTCTCCTCCTCCGGCCAATCTGAGTCGCGCCTCAACCACGGTACTCGCCCTCCGGCCAAATCCACCGGACGGATTTCCGGTGTACTGAACGGACTGGCGAAGCACGAGGACCTGAAGAGAAGGCCCGGCGCCCTTCTCCCCTCCGGTAAGAGTAACCTTGTATCCTCCCTGCCCGATCACATCGAGAAAAGCATTCTCTATCAGCGTCCGATTCAGATTCGGTTCAACGGCGATGGTGATCGATGCTCCCTGGCTCACGATTGGCTTGAGTCGCTGCAGCATTTCTTCGGCGATGCCGGTCATCTGACTTCGGAAGAGAAGAACCGATGGAGTATCGGGAGATTGTGCAAGTGCCCCCTTGTCGAGAAGGAGGGCAAACGTGAGAACGAGTGCGATGCACAACCGGAGCACCGAAGTCATGATCGTCTCAGGCGTAAATACCGCGCAGTTTGAGAGTTCTCGCAACCTTGTCGATCGCGAGGATGTAGGCGCCGATTCGAAGCGGCACCTTGTATCGTTCGGCGGTCTCGTAGACCGAGTCGAATGATTCCTTCATCATCCGTTCCATCCGGTCATTCACTCGATCGAGCGACCAGAAATAACCGACTCGATTCTGCACCCACTCGAAATATGAGACGGTTACGCCACCCGCGTTCGCCAGAATATCGGGGATAACGAGGATTCCCTTCTCCTGCAAGATGGGATCGGCCTTCGCCGACGTCGGACCGTTCGCCCCTTCGCAAATCACCTTTGTTCTGATTTTTTCCGCGTTGCGAGGCGTGATCTGATCCTCCTTTGCAGCGGGGACGAGCACGTCGCACTCGAGCTCCAGCAACTCCTCCGGCTCCATTGTCTCGGCACCCGGGAATCCGGCTAGTGTCCGATTTGTGCGGACCCACTCCAACGCCTTCTCGATATCGATCCCTTTCTTGTTGTAGAATGCCCCGCTGATATCTCCGACGCCGATGATCTTGCACCCTTGTTCGCGCAGGAGTTGCGACGAGACCGATCCGACGTTGCCGAATCCCTGCACAGCGACGGTGGCGCCGATGATGTCGATCCCAAGATGCCGTACGGCCTCGCGCGTGACGATCATGACACCGCGCCCGGTCGCTTCGCGCCGGCCGAGCGAGCCGCCCATCTCGACCGGCTTGCCGGTGACGACCGCCGTTACCGTGTGGCGGTGGTGCATGGAGTAGGTATCCATCACCCACGCCATGATCCGCTCGTTGGTGTTGACGTCCGGGGCCGGCACGTCGGAGTCGGGGCCGAGCAGCTCGATGATGCCGGCCGTATAGCGCCGCGTAAGCCTCTCCAGCTCGCCCACCGACAACGACATCGGGTCGCACACGACGCCGCCTTTCGCACCACCGAACGGGATGTTCACGACGGCGCACTTCCACGTCATCCATGCGGCGAGCGCCTTCACTTCCTCGAGCGTGACGTTCTTGTCGAACCGGATCCCGCCCTTCCCCGGACCGCGCGACGTGTTGTACAGCACACGGTACCCGGTGAACACCTCGACCTCGCCGTTGTCCATCAGCACGGGGATCGAGACGATGATCTGGCGGTCGGGGTTACGCAGCACCTTGTACAGCCCGCGGTCGAGGTTGAGCAGCTGCGCGGCATAGTCGAACCGCGACATCATCGCCTCGAACGGGTGCTCGACGGCGAGGAACAGGGGTTTTTCCGGCCGGATAAAGTTCGTGATGTCGGTCATGATGGTCTCGACGGCGGCGCTGCCGCCTCCGGGTTGGTCGTTGCGCGTGCCGCGGCGGCAACGCGGTCCAGCAGAGCGTCCAGCGCCGCGACGGTCCCCGCGGGCCGTACTTCCAGCTCCATCACCAGGCACTGCGGGTTGCCCGCAGGCCACATCTGGTTCAGCTTCACCGCGTCCTTCGCGGTCGTCACGACGAGGCCGGCGACACCGGCTCGCGCCCGAGCGGCAGCGACGTCGGCCCCCGCATACGCATGATGGTCGCCGAAGGCCGCGAGCGTGACCCGCGCATCCAGCCGCTCGAGCTGGGCCGCGAACAGCTCCGGCTCGCCGATCGCGCAGAGCGCGACGACGTCGCGACCCCGCACGACCTCCGGTCCGACCGGCTCACGCGCACCCAGTGGGTGGAAGCCCGCTGGCGCGAGCCGCACCGTGATCCCCAGAGCGCCGCGCGTGCGTGGCGCGAGCCGCGTCGCCAGCGCCTCCCCCTCCGCAGTGGCGGCGGTCTTGCACGTCACGAGCACCGCGTCGGCCCGCCCCAGTGCGCCCGCGCCCTCGCGCCACGCTCCGGCCGGCAGCGGGAGCCGCCAGCCGCTCCACGTCTCGGCCGCGACAACCGCCACCATCACGTCCACCGCGACGTCGCGCCGCTGGAGGCAGTCGTCGAGCACGAGCACCTCGGCACCGGCGGCCGCCGCGCGCACAGCGGCCGCCTGGCGGTCCGGGTCGGCGACCACGATCGCCTCCGGCACCGCCGCGGCGTGCTCGCGCTCCTCGTCGCCGCCGTACCCGCGCAGCACGATGCCGGGCCTGAGGCCGCGCCGCACCAGCTCGCGGGCGAGGTATCCCGTCACCGGCGTCTTGCCCGTCCCGCCCACCGCCAGGTTGCCCACGCCGAGCGACGGCAGCGGCAACGCCCGCGAGCGCCGCAGGCCCATATCGTACGCGGCGTTGCGGGCCGCCACGGCCACGCGGTAGAGC
>DMMN01000206.1:0-248 GCA_003453835.1 Bacteroidota bacterium
GAATGACTGAAGTGTCCTTCGGGAGTGACGAGACGCGAGAGTTCGGACGATAGACGCGGCATACACTGGAGGATTGTCGGTAATTGGATGGCTCCAATATAGGAAAAAGGCGGAAGAGAGAAATGAGGAATTGCGACAACTGCGCGGGAACAATGCGGGGGCAGCCGGCTATCTCACGTACAACATCTTCTTTCTGTCTCTAAACGATCCGGCCTGAAGGTGGTAGATGTATCCACCGCTGGAGAGAC
>DMMN01000206.1:325-18306 GCA_003453835.1 Bacteroidota bacterium
GCGACGCCCGGTCGGATGATCGGAAGCTGCTGAAAATTCCGCAAGAGCACGGCGCTCAGCTCCGCCGAGCTTACCCCGAACCACTGGCTCAAGATCGACCCGTAGACCGAGCGGAAATCATACTGCATTTTCAGATTCCCATTCGTCAAGTCGGTCAAGCTCGGGTTGGTACCGATGATACCTGTGGAGGTGCTGTTGATCGATTTTCCGAAAACAAACATCGGCGCCGCAGTCCCGTGGTCGGTGCCAAGGCTGGCATTGGATTGAACACGGCGGCCAAATTCGGAGAACGTCATCCCAATCACTCGATCCTCCAGGCGGTTTGTCGAGGTGCTCAAAAACTTGACGTCGTTCTGAAACGCCGCGACCGCATCGGAGAGCCGCTGCAATAAGGTCGCGTGAGTGCCCGTCGTCTTATCGGTTTGGTTGACTTGCGACGAGTGGTTGTCGAATCCCCCGAGGTTGACGATGTAGATTCTCGTCTTTAGACCTCCGCCGACGAGCCGGGCGACTATCTTCAGTTGATCGGCAAGCGTGTTTCCTGTCGGGTAGGCAGATTGCTGAGTGACGCGATCCGCCGCGGCCTTCACCTGCGTGGCATATTGCTGCGACTGGACAGCGATCCGGCGTATGTACGTAAGCTCCCGGCCTGCGGGCGTTTGTGGCGCCGTGTCAGTCCCACCCGTCGGCACCCCGTTGACAAGCTGATAGAACGTCTCGGGACTCTGAATGGAGATTCCCATCGAGCGACCCGGGCCTTGTAGTGAGAGGGATGTGACTGCCCCGATTTGTATCGCCAGGGGATCCGGCATTACCTGGTTCGGATATCCATCGGGGTAGTCCGAAAACTCGGCATTGAGGTACCGTCCTGCCCAACCGTCGTTGAGGTACTCGTTTGAATTCGCGGCGGTCAGCCAAATGTCCATAGCACGGAAGTGCGAGAGGTTCGGATTTGGATACGATACGCCTTGAATGACGGTGAGCTTCCCGTCGTCGTAAAGTTGTTTCATACCTGTCATCTTCGGATGGAGCCCCGTCGCGTTCGTCAACTTCAACACCGAGGTGTCTGGAAGAGCGATGTTGCTCCGGAGATTATTGTATGGAGAGAGTTGATCGAGCGGAATAACGGTATTGATGCCGTCGTTCCCTCCCCCAAGCTGGATGAGGACGAGAACGCGATCCGTTGCCGTCTCGGCACTAAGAAGCGCCTCAAGGAACGGTGAGCGCCCATATGCCCGGAGGGGAAACCCGCTCACAAGGAAGGGTAAAGCTGTAACGGGAACTACGCTTCGAATGAAGTCTCTTCGTTTCATGAATCCCCTTTGTAGAAAATGATGCCCGTTCCGGGACGGTCAGGCCAACTGATATTCGGCAAGTCGCAGCATGAACTTCAGCAGCGGATCGAGCATTTTCAGTACCAGGTTTCTGTTCGTCGCTGTGTTGCCCCCGGGAGCATGATAGGCGTTCCACGTGTCGGTCCAGTTGTACTCCCCTCCCCTTGCCAAACCCATCACATTGTAGATCAAGTAGTCCTTCTGGTTTTGCGTGAGCGGGATGGGGAAGAGATCGACCGCAAGTTCCTCGATCAGCTCACGTGGATCGGACGGAATAGCCATTGTGGAGACGTAGGCGATCCTGTCGAACGTCAACCCGCCAAGTCCAGAGAAGAGGAGATCGGAGAATTGGCCGCGCAGCGGCAACGTTGCGGTGCTGATCCAGAGCTCATAGAAATCGGGTGTTTGATAGTACGCCGGCCAACCGGCCACCCCCGGAGGATCCAGCAAGTTCATCTGCAGGTTTGCCGCGCGCGTTCGCAAATCGTTGAAGGGCCGGTAGTATGCAGTCGTTGAAAGCGCTGGAGTCACAATGCCGAGACGGCGAATCGTTCCAACCACAAAGTCGATCGGACTCTTGATCACACAACCAATGTTGTTGTCGTCAAAGAAATGTGCACTCTTCAGCAATGTGTCGAGCACCGGCTTTACCTCGTAGTTGTTGGCATAGAGGATGTCTGCAAGCGGAGCGATGACATTTTGCTCGGCGTTCGCATCGATATCGTAGAATACAAACCAGCGGTAAAGCTTTCGACAGAGATACCTTGCCGTCTCCTTCTGAGAGAAGATCATATCGAGAAGATCATCGAGTTCCAACGCTCCATCTGCGCCGGTTCTTCCCTGTATGACGCGATTTCCGTAGGTGTAGGAAAACGTCTTCGGTGTCGAATCGTGACGGGTCGGAAGAAAGCTGGAGCCGATGGTTGCGCTGTTCACATTCCGATATGACGTTGCCGTTGCCCCGGCCGGAATGTCCGTCCAACCCGTCAGGACCCGTGCTGCGGCTTTCACATCCGCCTCAGTGTACGTGGTGTAGCTGATGTTGAGCGGATTGGCCGGATCGACAGTCTGCGTTCCCTTCCCGATCGTGAAGAGCTCTTGAAGCTCTCGCGCGAAGTTCTCATCGGGGACGTTCCTTCCATCACCTCTGTTCGCGTAGCCATTCAGATAGCGCAGCATTGCGGGATCGAGAGTCACGGCCTTCATCAACTGCTTGATGTTGCCAAGGGCGTATTGCCTGAACAAGGAGTTTTGTCGGTACAAGTAGCGGCTATCTTGAACGTCCACGTATTCCGTCGGAAAGTGGTTGTGCCAGAAGAGCACCATTCTTTCGCGAAGGGAGATTCCCTGATTGACCATCAGACCCACCCACCACGCCTTTAGGTAGGAGGAGTACACACCGTCATTGGTCGGTTCGTACACTCCGTTTAGCCAAGTCACGCCGCTTGGACCGATGGGTGGTGGGGGAGGTTGCTGATTGGCTAGAAGCGCACTCATAGATGTGTCAAGAGTGCTGGAGGCGAGCAGATTAACGTCGCTGCGATTGTGTCCGAAAGTCGTTCGCCTCAACAGATGCGCCGCAGCCTTTGCATTCCACGGTCCGGAAAACCGCTCTAGCCCAGTGGTTGTGCGAAGGAATTTCCGGCCACTGGGAGTCGACGCAGACCTTTCTCCCGAAGCCGGATGGTCTTGGTCGGCCTCAATTGGCTCTAAGGTCTCTTCTGGATGTTCTGATCGCCCGGAGTGCGTAGAGAGGAAATCGCGTCGATTCATGTGATCTCTCGTTCCCAAAGAAGCAAAAGTAGGTTTGTTCCCATTCCTGATACAACGTGTGAGTGCGCAGATTCACGGGTACTACAAGACGTTACAAGGCTATGGTAATAACTTTTCTCATTAGTAACACTGAGAATGATCGAAGTTTAACGACCCGCTTGCTGGGGGTCAACGACTGTCAGATATGAAAACAAAGGAGCCGAAGCTCCGGTGAGAGCTTCGGCCCTAATTTGCTCAAATTCAATGAGTTATGGGAAGGAGGATCTTCTATACCTAAGGCCCCGTGTCGGATTGGGAGCCCTCGGGGACAATGAACCAAGCGATGATGTAGCCCAGCAGTACGGGGATGATTCCTGTGGCAAGGAACATGACAATGGTCAATAGTCTGATGATCGTTGGATCAACATCCAGCATTTCTCCGATGCCCCCGCAGACTCCCCCCATCTTTCTGTTATTTCTTGATCGGTATAGGCGTTTCATTGGACCTCCTGATTCTAGTGTGTAGACATGACGGATCTAGTAGAAAAGGGTCTGCTCCAGGTTCTTGCCATTATTCCTTAACAATTCTGACGCCGAGTGGATCGGTTGGGCTGCCGGATCATGGCGATCAGCGTTGAGCCAGGCGGATCGTCCCTTTTGATGTTTTCAGCGACACCGTCGGTCCGCCGCCGTTCACTGGACCCCGGTAGTCGTATTCGCGATCCCGCCGGCTCGCTGTCCTTCGTTCGAGATCGAAATCGGAGTCAAACCTCCCCCTTCTGCCGATATCGGCATCCAGCTCGAATCCCTTCCCTTTCGGCAGCTTCACTTCGATCTCGCCTTTGTATGTCTCGAAGCTGCTCCGGGCATTGAGGTTCACGAAATCAGCCCATACTTCGCCCTTGTACGTTTCAAGCGTCAGAGAGCCGTCGAGGTTCAGGACATCGACTCTTCCCTTGTACGTCTCAATATCAGCATTCGACTTCAGATCCGAGACTTTGATCTCGGACTTGTAGTCTTTGATTCTGAGTTGGGCGGTCCGGGGCATTTTGATCGTGTAGTGAACAAGGGGAAGGCTCCCCCAATCACCATCGAAGATTCCCCAGAAACCTCCGTGATGGCGCCGGACTTTGTCGTACTCAGATTTGATACGAACCGAAGTTGGCGTCGCATCGATTCTCACTTCCGTGTCCCGAATCCTTTCCTCGGCATAGCGACCATGGTCATCGGATTCGATCCTGGCGAAGATTTCGATCTCCCCCTTCTCCCACGTCGTCACGGTTACGCTCCCTTTGTAGGTATCGATGGAGACTCTCCCATCAGCAGAGAGCGGAACGGTTTTCTTTACCTCTCTCGTTTCCTGCCCATACGACAGGCCGACAAGCAAGCCGAAGAGAACAGTGACGAGAGTCCGCAGATACGATTGTGCCATAGGATGCTACCTCCTGGATGTTGATTCGGAAAGAACCCAGAACTACCTACGGCAAATGGACTTTCGAAGTTTCAGCACGGTTGGGGAAACGAGAAGGGTCGGATGTGGTCTTTTCGTCTTCCACAACATGAGAATGCATGTCTGATCGCTATCGAACATCAAAAGTCACTGAGGCCCACCAACTCTCCCAGTCTGCTTCTCGCAAACCTGTCGTCGGGAGCATGTGAACTGTTCGGACAAGCCAAGCGCCCGTGTTGGTCAATCGAAACGTCACGATGCCATTCCTGTCCGTGCGAGCTGACTGTGCGTACGTATCGGCCTTCTTCGTTGCGCCTGCGTATGTTGCGGAGACGTGCGCATCTTCGAGAGGCTCACCGCGGAACAAGAGCCGGAATCGGACGCTCTCACCCCTCTTCTTCAAATACGGATTGTCGAGCGGGACAAGTTCCATCGACTGACCGACGATGCTCTTGACGGACTCCTCCTCTCCCTTTCCGGCGGCGACAAGCGTCTTGAGGTATCGCGAGTATCTTTCCCTCCCCGGCTTGCCTTGCTCGTTCCGCTCGGCTCGAAGCTTCAGGACGTGGTCCAATCCCTCCGACTTCAGATACTGAGCGAACTTCTTCGGCTCAATCTCGATGAAGCGTGCAGACCAATCAACGGCGACAAGATGGGTTCCCGGTTCTTTCATCTCGATGAGAATCCCCGAAGAATCTTGCACAAACGGACGAGGGAGTAGCACGCTCTTTGATCCGGAGTACCAGTGCTCCAGCCTCTGAACCCGGTCGGGATTCCACGCGACGCTCTTTCCCGGGAAGTAATCGTCTACGTGAACTGCGATTTTGGCCTGCTCACCCGGCTTTACCCGAAACGGTTTAGAGATAAGGAAACAATCGTGCGCCAAAGCCTCGAAAGCGAGAAGACACAACAGAATGAGGATGGTGGTCTGCTTCATCTGGGACCTCCTTCGCGATGTGGGAATTTACTTTGATCCTCGGTCGTTGGCCGATTCGATTCGCCGATGCGGCTCGATTTCCCGACCGTCGGCAAATCGACAATCCCCAAGCTTTAGGATGTCGTTCCCTGCCGCAGAGGGGAGAGTTGACAAAGCTCTCATCACCTCTGCCTTAACCGTCAGACTCAAGATCGGGAACGGGATGTCGATGTGCCGTTCGTCCTCGCGGAGGGAGTAGATTTCAAAGATCAGCATCCCGAAGTACTTCTTGAGAGTGTCGATGTAAGGATCCTGCGCCACCGCGTGGAGAAAGATCATCACCTGCCGTCGAAACTGTCCCGCTGCATTCTCATCGCCGGCTGCGATCCAGCTCAGCTCGCCAACCTGCAATCGAATGTGTAGTTCCCGGATCGAAGGATCAAGCACGGTGGTTTCGACCTTCGAGAAAAACGGGTGACGCTTCTGGTAGGACTGATCGAGCCTCCACGCGTCCAACACCGGTGTTGTCTCGCCGCGCTCGAGAACCTCAAGCTCGGTCCGAACAAACTCCNNTTCAGATGCGGCTCCAGGAGCGAGCGCTTCACCATCAACATGAGAAACACCAGCAAGGAGAGATACGTGACGGAAAACATCACGACGGCAGGGACGCTCTTGTAGGTCGCCAGCCACAGCACCATTGGGATTCCGACCAGCAACATCACGATGGCTAATCCTATGATCCAGGGATTCAGCCACCAGAGGGCCCGACGTTTGAATACGCTTTCCTTCGGTAAGCTCATCAGAGGTTGTAGAACTTCAGGTCGATACCTTTGCGAAGCTTCGTGATGTAGACGATCTGACCCATGTGCTGGGCGACATGCTCAACAACGTGGGAGATTGCATCGAGACACGTCACGTCGAATTTCTGGATATGCCGGATTTCCAGCAACCTTGAAGCATCAAACCGTTCCAGAACCTGATCGGCTTCAAGCAGCGTCGATTCGAATTTCTGCATCAGGTCCGTTTTGGAGATGTGCGAGCGTTCAGCGAATTCTCCTGCACGGTTTCGCGTGTCGGGCATTCCGCCGACGCCGGAGATAATCCATTGCCGGATGTTTCCGGAAAGATGGAGGAGCAGATTTCCGATACTGTTGTCGGTTTCATGTGCTCGCCACCAGATGTCCTCTTCGGAAAGCTCTTGAACACATCGTTGAATCTTGGGGAGGTACTCCTTCGCCAGGCGGCGACGGGAGTAGGCGATGAAATGAGTGGCGACGGTTTGGTCCATTGAAGGAGCGGTGTTTGAGTGATGTGAGTTTCTGTGAAACACTGACATCCGATCTGCGAGCGAATGGAAAACCAACTGATGAAGAAGATCGAGTTATGGGCTACTCCTCAAGAGAACTGACCCTTCCTCTGGAACGCTTCGTCCTACTACGGATAGTTTTTGACAGAGATCGCTTCTTCCTTGACGATGCCGAGGGCTTCGTTGCGACCCGTTTCTTCCGAGGCCTCAACGCGCGCTCCAATAGCGTCGTGAACTTCTCAATCGCCTCCTGTTTGTTCTTCCATTGGCTGCGAGCCTCCTGCGCCACCACACGCAACATCCCGGCGGAATCGATTCTCGTTTGGAGATTCGCCAAGAGCATTTCCCGTTGTTCTTCGGTGAGGCTTGGAGAGCGGGCGACATCAAAGAGCAACTCGACGCGCGTTTCGAGCTTGTTAACGTTCTGTCCCCCCGGACCGCCGCTTCGCGATGTTCGAAAGCGGAGCTCCGAGAGCGGAATCTCCAGAGAGTCTGATATCCGAACAACGGAATTCATTACGACGTAATCCAGAGGCCTCCCCTTCGTGTCAGTTGCTCCCCACTTTTTTGCTCATCCCATTCCGCCCAAGCTGCTTATTGAACCAGGAGATCATCCGCTCACCGATATCTTGAACGAATTTCGGTTCCTGCGGCCCGTGAGGAGTCCGCGGATAGGTGATCATTTCTACCGGCACGCCGCGTCGTTTCAAAGCGATGTACAGCTCCTGCCCCTGGGAGAGCGGGACGCGAGCATCCTGCTGGCCATGAAGGATTTGTGTTGGCGTCGCGATCTTTTTCACATTGAACATGGCGGAATGCTTCATGTAGGTCTCCATTCTGTCCCAGAACTCCCCTTCGAAGTATGAGGGGAGGAAGCTCGGGATATCGGCGGTCCCGACAAAGCTCATGAGATTCGTGACGCCCGCGCCGACGCCGGCAGCCTTGAACCGATTCGTTCGTGTGATGCTGAACGACGTCATGAATCCGCCATAGCTCCAGCCACAGATGACAAGACTATCGGGATGCGCCACGCCGAGCTCTATCACCTTCTCCACGCCCTTCATATCATCATCAAAATCGCCGAAGCCCCAGTCGCTGATGTTCGCCCGCCGGTATGCGGCGCCGTATCCGCTGCTCCCCCGCGGATTGGGTCTCAAGACTGCATAGCCTTGCTGTGCGAACGCTTGCAGCGGATAGATCGTGCCGGCCGCTGTGAATCCTTGCGTGAAGACGCCTGCCGGTCCGCCGTGGATATTGAGAATGAGCGGGACCTTTCTTCCTTTCTCATAGCCGACGGGATACGTCAGTAATCCTTCGATCTCCTTCCCGTCCGTCGACTTCCAGGTAATCACGTCTGTTCTCCCGAGCAGGAGCTTCGGAAAATCGGCGTTCACATTCGTGAGCTTCTTCGGCTCGAACTTCTTGACGGAGGAAACGAACACATCCGGCACCGTCTCGGGAGGATGTATAACACATGCCATCACAGTCGCATCCTTGTTGAAGGAAGCCGGGGAGAAGTTACCAACCCCCGTTGTGAGGACACGCGGCTTTCCTCCGTCAATCGGCAGAGAGTAGATGCGTGCAGAAGTTCTCTCCGTTTCGCCTCCGTAGATCTGTTTGCCATCTCCGGACCAGTTTATCATGCCGAAACTGCGATCGGGGGTCTCGGCAAGTTTCTTCGGCTCTCCGCCAGACTCAGGGACGACGAAGATGTCGATCGCCCGAGCCCATCGCGAATCTCCGTTGTCGGAGGCAAATGCAATCCACTTCCCGTCAGGCGAATAGAGAGGATTGGCATCGAGTCCTTTTCGGGTCACGAGAGATTTCACCGCTCCGCTGTCTGAGGGGACAGTCGAAAGATCCATCGTCGCCCAGACATCGACAGACGGTGATGCTTGATGAGCGAACGCGATGGTCTTGCCGTCGGGGGACCAATCGAACGAGGTGACGTGGAAGCTCCCGCCTGTGAGCCGTTGTGTTTTCCGGGATCCCTTTCCATCCTTCTCAACAGCTACGGTGTAGAGATGTGCGCACTTGTCGTTCTTACCCACCAAGACCCAATCCCGCTTTTCTTTCTTGTCCTTCTCCTCCTTTTCGGTCTCGGGATCGGACATCGTGTACGCGATTCGCTTTGAGTCGGGCGACCAGGCGTAGGAGACGACACCCGCTTTTGTCTTTGTGAGCTGTTCCGCTTCGCCGCCGCCGAGGCGCATCAGCCAGATCTGGTTCTTCGCATCGCTCCCGCGCGCGGCCACGAAGGAGAGGTACTGACCGTCCGGGGAGAAACGGGGATTCGAGCAAGACTTCTCGCCGAACGTGAATTGGTGGTTCGTCATTCCATCCGCCGACGCCAACCAGATGTGAGTCAGAAACTCGGACTTTTCACCTTCGGTGATGGGTGATGAGACGGTGTACGCCACCTGCTTTCCGTCCGGCGACATCACGGGTCCGCCAACTCGTTTGAACTTGATCATCACTTCCGGCGTCCAGGCCTTCGGCGTTTCCTGCGCCGCGAGGGAGGCCGCGATCCACATCACGATCAACACCATCAGCGAGAAACGTCTTTGGACACAGACAAGATTCTTCATAATCTACCTCCAAGAGAAAGATGGTGAGAGGAAAGAGAGAAGTTTCAGAAATCAGAACCGGAAAGTGTACGACCACATCCAAACGTGGTGGCTTCTCTCTTCCCGCGAAATACGCGGAACACGCGAACTGGTGTTCGGGTGATTCGTGTGTTCCGTAGGCAATTCTCATCTATAGCGTCTGCTCTATTCCTTGATCGGGTGCGGACATCGGCAAAGCCAGACGTCCATCACCGATGCCAATGGCGGTGGGTTTCTGCGTCGGACTATAGAAGCACGTACCTCAGACCAGCATCTTTCCATCCTGCATAATCATCCGGTCGTCAAACCAGACGGTAGGTTGCTTGATGAGTCCATCGAGATGGCTGGCGACCCGAACCGATCCGCCCATCGACTTGTTGTCGCCGAATGCGATATGGATCGTTCCCATCACCTTCTCGTCTTCGAGAATGAGGCCGGTGAGAATCGCTTTGTCGTTGGTGCCGATGCCGAACTCAGCGACATTGCGGCCGTCCTTGCCGTGGGGCTCGAGAAGCTCAATGAGCCGCTTCGCCTCGGCGCCACCTGAAACATCCGTCGCATAGCCATCCTTCACCTGAATGCTGATCGGCTCCCGAACGACGCCCACGCTTGCCATCGATCCATCCACTACGACAATCCCTTGAGACTCTCCTTCCAACGGGGCGAGATATGCTTCACCGGTGGGCAGGTTACCCCACAATCCTTTCTCGCGAAAGAGTCCCGTGCTGGCGTGGGCTTTCCTTCCTTTGATCGGAAGAGCCACGTCCGTTCCGGCAGGCGCCTGGACTCGAACGACGCTCGTTTGCTCAAGCAGGTCGCAGAGCCGGAATGTCCGTTCCGCGATCTTGTTGTAGTCCGCATTCATGCACCGGACCATGATCTCTTCCGTAACGCCCGGGAGTGTGGCAATGCGTACTCCTTTCTCGCTTGCAGCGCGTCGCGAGTCGGTGTGCGTCAGCGACTTCGAGGTTGGGCAGAGCACGACATCGACCATTTTCATCAGCTCCGCGATCTCTCGTGGGGGTTCCTCCCCGTTGGTCTTGCGCGGAAGGATTTCGACGAGCATGACTTCGTTGCCGAAGTCTCTCGTCGCGTTCCGAAGCGCGTAGCCGATGGCGCGCAATGGCTCGTCGGTGATAACGAGTACTCGTTCACCGGCTTTGACTCCCATACAGTCGCGTACGGCAAGCTGGGAGGCAGAATAGAGTTCAGGTGAGATGTTCATTGTCAATGTTCTGTGATTCGATGTTTGGAATGTACAAGCCTGGGAATGCTCGCCGAGAATCTTTTCGTCCGATGTGAGCCAGAACTTGAGCGCCCACAGAATCCCCCTCGGCCCGTTCTATCCACCTAAGAGTCTCTTCGTGCATAAACAACCTTCCCCTTTTCAACGACTTCCTGGATGAACCAGTCGCGACCCCGCAGAGATCTATCGACTTCCTGAGGAGTGCGGACAACCACGTCAATATCGAACCCTCGTTCTTTGATCGCTCTCCTGACGATTCGAATCCGCTCGGGTGAACTCGCGGCAATCTCCGCGATCACAAAGATATCCAAGCCGCTATCCTTCGTCGGCTTTCCATAGCCGTAGGAACCGAAGAGAATAATCTTCTCCGGCCGACATCCTTCGACGATCTGGTCGACAACTTGCTTGATGCGTTTCTTTGAGATCATGGCGTCAGTCTAGAATGGAAGTTGAGCGGGCGGCTGAAAAAGGCCTCGAAGAAATTGAGTTGGTGAGGGTGAGCGGAGTCGAGCAGCGCCATGTGCATCCGTGTGCAGGCTTCGACCGACCTCAACGTGACTATGAATCCGTCTTTCAACAACCTGCTGTCGACGATGTGACAAACCCAATGTCGCCAATTCCGTTTTCACAAGCAATTGGAGGGAGGTGTGAGTTAGATTTCTTTCGATCGGTCCACATGCCGCCAGGTGGATCACTCCCGCAGAAACGCTCCTTCGCGTCTGCCGCGCATTCATGATCTTCCAGGTCTTCCCGGAACCGCTTTGCGGCCGGGCTTCTAACTCGAACTAGCTTTGATCGTCTCCAATCCATGCGCGTGGGGGCCCGTCTCGCTTCTTCTCAACAGGAAGGCAAAGAGGAAGCCAAGGAATCCGACCGACGAAAACATCCACATGCCCATTGCATACCCCTCGGGATTCGTGGCGCCGGCGCCAGAGTAATCGTTCGCCCAACCGATCAGAAGATTGAAACCTGCCAGACCGATGTTCTGGATCATCGTCATAAGTCCATATGCAGTGCCGAGCTTTGACTGGTCGACGATGTATGCAACCGACGGCCACATGATCCCCGGGATCAGCGAAAACGCGATGCCCATCATTGCCATCGGAACATATAACGACAGCGGGGAGTAGGCCATCATCAAGTAGACAGGCAGGAGCAGAAGGGAACCGTACATCATGAAGAGCGCACGCTTTCCGACTCGATCTGCGAGCAAGCCGAACAACGGAGTCGCAACCATCGCGAAGAGCGTGAGCATGCTTGAAAGAAATCCCCCCGTCTCCCGTGAAACGCCGTGCGCGTCGATAAAGAACTTTACGGCAAACGTCTGGAACGGAAAGATTCCGGCGTAGAACGTTACGCAAAGCAGCACGATGAACCAGTATGAAGTTCCAAACCGAAACATATCCTGCCACACGACCTTGTCCGTCGCTCCCGCTTCTCCGATCTGATAGACCCTCTCGGCCTTCGACTCAAGGATCCAATAGAACAACGCCCCGGCGACGGACACGACGCCAAAGACCACGGCAATCAGCAATGGAAGCTGCCAGCTCTCGAACGCCTCCGATGCCCACGACGGGGAATTCAACGCCGCGAACGAGCCGAGCCGGGCGATCGTCAGATTTACACCGAATGCAAAGCTCAGTTCTTTCCCTTTGAACCACTTTGCGATGGCGGTCGTCACGGCAACGATGAGCGACTCGGCGCCGAGGCCAAACACCAGCCGGCCTGTTGCCATGATCGCCAGCGTGGAGGTGGCGGCAGTGATCGCCGAGCCCACAAGGCAGAGCGCCGCAAAGATGAACGTCGATTTCTTTGTTCCGAGCCGATCGATGATGAACCCGCCGATGAGCACCATGAAGATGTTCGGGATGCTGTAGATCGCCTGAAGCAGTCCGATATCGGAATCGGTGAAGCCGAGCTGCTTCACCAACACATCCGCGAGCGGACTGACCGCATCGTAGATGTAGTAGTTGCCGAACATCGCCAGACTGATCAGGACGAGCACGATCCAGCGAAAGGCACGGGGAGGTTGGGGATGTGCAGAAGTTGACGGATCTGCAGCCATTGGAGCCTGTGCGTGAGTGGGTGGTGGAGGAACAAAGAGATGTCAGACTTCCGACTTCATGAAGTCTGACATCCCGTGCGTGACCGTAACCGACCGTTAGTTCGCGTGCTTCAGAATTGCGAGCAAGAAATTCCAGAACTTTTCGACCGTGTCAATATAGATTTTCTCGTCGGGAGAATGAACGCCTTCCAGTGTCGGGCCGAACGAAACCATGTCCATCCCCGGGTACTTCTCGCCGATGATTCCACACTCGAGACCGGCGTGGATCGCCTTCACCGCGGGCTCCTTGCCGTAGAGCGACCTGTACGTTTCCTTTGCATTCTTCAGGATCGGCGAGCCGAGGTTCGGCTTCCACCCAGGATACCCTTCGGTGTGCGTTGCCTTTGCACCTCCAAGCGAAAACACGGAGTAGTGCGTGTGGAGGATCTCCAGAATCTCGGACGCCACCGAGCTTCGCTGGCTGGTGGTCAGTGTGATCGTGTTCTTCTCGGTGCGAATGATGGCAACGTTTGTAGAGGTTTCCACCAGGCCGGGAATATCCGCGCTCATCTTCATGACGCCGTGCGNNGATCAGTTGCTGTTGGATCTTCTTGATCACCTTCCCCTTTTTAAGCTCAACCGGCTCCAGCACGACGGCGAGGTCCGGTTCAACGCTCGCCAACTCGGACTTGACGGTGGCGTTCCACTTCTCAACTACTTTCTTGGCCTTCGCCTTGTTCTTTTTCGGTATGTAGACGATCGCCTCCGCCTCACGCGGGATGGCGTTGCTCTTGTTCCCGCCCTCGATCATCGAGAGACGCGCGTCGACATCATCCAGCGCAATCAGCACTCGGTTCAGGATCTTGATCGAGTTGCCGCGACCTTTGTCGATCTCCAGGCCCGAATGGCCGCCTTTCAATCCTTTCACCACCACTTTGACGGGAATCGTTCCGGCGGGGGCATTGTCGAAGCCCACTTTCCAGGTCCCGATCGTATTGCGACCACCCGAACAACCGACGTACAGAGCGACCTCTTCTTCGGAATCCAGATTCATCAGCGTCTTGCTTTGAACAAAGCCGGCCTTCAGGTTGCTGGCACCCGTCAGTCCCGTCTCTTCATCGACCGTGAACAGGAACTCCAGGGGACCGTGCTCGAGCGACGTANNTCCGCTCCGAGCGTCGTGCCGTTAGCCATCAGCACGTTGCCGGTTCGCACCAACTCGATCGGATCTTTCTCGAAGTCGTGGACCGTTTCTTTGTTCTTCTCGCATACCATATCGAGGTGACCCTGGAGGCAAATCATCGGAACATTCTCGCGGCCCGGTGAAGCGGGCTTCGTTACAAGAACGTTCATGAACTTGTCCTGTTTCACATCCAGGCCAAGCTCCTTGGCGCGCTGCACCACATAGGTCGAGATTTGCTTCTCGTTCTTTGAGCCGCGCGGAATCTTGCTGATCTCCGCGAAGTATTTCCAGACCAGCGCCGGCTTCAATCCTTCAATCGCGTTTGACATAGACTTCATCTCCTAGGTTATGGGTTGAATGAAACTCTCAGAAGACTACTGCTAACACGGAAGCGTTTGTGTATTCGATGAGCAGAAACTCGTCCTTCTCGAGGCGCGAAAGGAACGTGCCGACGCGCTCATGCACCGGCTCTGCCGATTCGCCAAACGCCCCTTTGAGCCGTTCCGAAATATCCGCGACCGTCGTTTCTCCGTCGCACAAGTTCCAGACAAAGCTGCCAAAGGTATCTAGTCTTACTCTGAAGTTGGGCTTCGCGAGCAATGGCACGAACCACCGCCTCACGAAACGGTTCTGGAATTTGGGAACGAGGAGGACAACCTGTCCCCGTTCGTTGGTTTCCCACTGGAGATTTCGGCGGGGCTTCAGCGCAAGAAGATTGACTGGCTCCGGACGGTTCTGCTTCATCGGTCAAGGTACTCTCACTGAACAAGCAAGCGGAGCGATCACTAGACGAACTCGCTCCGCTCATCCTTTTGAATCGACCTCGCCTGGATTTAGAATACGGCGCTCGGCGGCGCCGGCTCATCGGGTCTTCCTGCGTTCTTGAGCGGGATCTTGATCAAGATCCAGCCAATCACGACGAAAACCAGGAGACTGACCCAGAACGGTAGCGGGAAGAACGAAAAGATCTCCGGGATCCAGGTATCGTACTTGTAGTCCAACACGGCGAGACCGGCGAAGAGCAATCCGATTAACGCTTCGCCCGCGATCAATCCGGCGGCAAGAAGCACGCCCGAGTTCTCGACGCGCGCTTTCTGCCCCTCGTTGTGTTGTTTCTTGGCGTTCATCTTCTCAACGATCCCCTTAAAGAGACCGCCGATGAAGATTGCAAAGGTCGTCTCGAGCGGTAAATACATGCCAACGCTGACCAACATCGGGCTTCGGACTTGCATCAGAATGAATCCGAGTCCCATAAACATACCCACGATGATGAGCGGCCAAGCCATCTGCCCGCCGACGATTCCCTGCGAGAGGAGCGCCATCAAGCTTGCCTGAGGCGCAGAGTAGGTCTTGCCCCCCAATCCCGTTCCCCCCATGTTGATATCGCCTTGATGGAGGATGACGATTGGGAAAAACATCACGAGCGCGGCGAGGCCAACGCCGAAGAGATCACCCACCTGCATCTTCCACGGCGTGCCACCAAGAATATGTCCGACTTTCAGATCCTGTAGCATCTCTCCCGCGACTGCCGAGGAGACGCAAACTACGGCTGCCACTCCGAGGACTGCAGCCACGCCCGGCGAACCGGTCATACCGAGAGCGACCATCAGCAACGCGGCGATCAGGAGCGTGGAGAGCGTCAGACCGCTGATCGGATTGTTGCTCGATCCGATGATGCCGACAAGATACCCGGAGACCGCGGCAAAGAAGAATCCTGCGATCACCATGACCACTGTTGCCGTCAATGCAGCCGTAACGTCTTGTGCAAAATAATTGTAGATGAAGAACGTTGCGACGGCTGATACCAGAATGCCGAGCATAATCCACTTGAAGCTCAGATCCAGGTCGATGCGATTCGCAACGTGTTCGCCCGTTGCCGCCTTCTTCACATCGCCGATGGATCGCATGATTCCTGTCGCGAGACTCTTGCGCATTCTGAACAGCGTAAAGCCCGCGCTCATGAGCATTCCTCCAATCGCTATGGGACGGACGATCAACCTCCACACGTTGTTCGACATGGCCGTCCACGTCCCTTCGTCCGGCGTCGTGCCCTCAGGGATCAGCGTGGGTCCGATGAAGTAGGTGATGATCGGAACGAAGAGACCCCAGGCGAGCAGGCCTCCGCTGAAATTCAGCGACGCAAGCTTGGGACCGATGATATACCCGACACCCATGTAAGCCGGACTGACGCCGGGAGAGCTCAAGAGCATGCCGCTCTCGCCTGTGGCCGTTCCGCTGGTCCGGAGCGGGATGCTCGTCCGTGCAAACGTGACGAAGTGTTCCCACGATGAAGCGAAGAACTTGAACTGCGTGAGCGATTGGATGAAGGCACCTACCCCCATGGCGCTGAAAAGAAACTTCGCACCCGTGCCGCCCGATCGCCCCGCCTTGTGAATCTCCGCCGCCGCAACCGATTCCGGGAACGGAAGCTCGACGTCTTCCACCATCACACGGCGGAGCAATGCCACGAACATAATGCCGAGCACTCCTCCGACAAGCATGATTGCCGTCGATTCAAGATAGTGGCCGGTCGTGGCAAACTCGGGCCAGATGCCCGCAATGAAGAAGGCGGGGAGTGTGAAGATCGCACCGGCGGCGACGGATTCGCCGATCGATCCAACGGTTCGAGCGAAGTTCTCCTCGAGTATCGAACCCTTCATCAATCGGAGCAACGCCATGCCGATGACGGCGGCGGGGTACGTTGCAGCAATTGTCATGCCTGCCTTCAATCCTAAGTAGGCATTCGCAGCCCCGAGCACAACCGACATGACGAGGCCGATGATCAATGCCTTGACGGTGAATTCCCTCATATCCGTCTCGGCGGGAACATACGGCTTGTACCGCACCCCTTCTCCACTTCCGCTCTTGATTTCTGCCATAGTCGTCTCCTTACGTTAGTGTGAACGGAATAACTTCAGCGGACAAAAACAGCTTTCGTAATATACCATGCCATGGAGGGATTCTCCCTCAAGCGACGTGTCGAGTAGGCGTACCACTGCTCCCCGTACGGAACGTAGACGCGCAATCGATGACCGTCGCGCACGATCTGATCACGCAGGGATTCCCGCACACCGAGCAACATCTGAAATTCATACTGCTCCGTTCCGAGCTCAAGCCGTTGGATCTGCCGGTAGGCGCCCTCAATCAGAACATCATCGTGTGTGGCGATGCCAACGTAGCAACCGCCGTCAAACATGATCTGGAGGAGATTCAAAAAGCTGTCTCTGATCTGCTTTCGGTCTTTGAAGGCGATTGCCGGTGATTCGTTGTAGATGCCCTTGCAGAGGCGGATGTTCGCGCCTTCCTTCACGAGCGAGCGAACGTCGACCTCGCTCCGGTGGAGGTAGGATTGAATAACGACGCCGATGTTATCGAATCCCTCGCTTCGGAGCCGGCGATAGATCGCGAGCGTATCGTCCGTCGTCGTCGCATCCTCCATGTCGATCCGGATGAAGTTGCCGAGCTTGCGTGCTTGCTCGACGATCGAGTGAATGTTGTTGAAGCAAAGCTCTTTGTCGATCTTCAGTCCGAGCTGCGTAGGCTTGATGGAGATGTTGGAGTTGAGTCGGTGTTCGCTGATGGAGTGAAGGATCGGGAGGATATTGTTGCGGACCGTCGAGGCTTCGGAGGCGTCTTTGACGTCTTCGCCAAGAAGGTCCATCGTCGTCATCATCCCTTTTGTGTTGAGCCCTTTGGCAACCCGGACCGCATCCGGCAGTGCCGTGCCGGCGATGTATCGTTGAGCAACTTGACCAACAACTGATTTCGGGATAAGCGGGAGTGCGGCGACGACGAGCTTATTGAGAACCGGCATGACGGATAGTCGATGGGGAACGACATTTCAGTTGAAAAAACCGCCGTCAATATAGGCACACCTGCCGCTAAAATCAATATAAAACCCGCACGTAACTGCTCAGCGAAAGAAAGAATGAAAAGATTTCTAACCACCGATGGCACACGGATAAACGCCAATGAACAGGGGAAAGTCAGAACAACAGAAGTCGGAAATCAGCCCACTGCTCCGCTCAGGACTGAGATTGAGTGAATGCAAGCGCCAGAAGTCAGCGAGCCAAGAATTACTGATATCTGATTTCCGACATCTGATCTCTGTTCTTTATCAGTGTCAATCGGTGTGCCATCCGTG
>DMMN01000023.1 GCA_003453835.1 Bacteroidota bacterium
CGGCGTGGGGCCGGCCATGGCATCCGGCAGCCAGATGAACAACGGAATTTGCGCCGATTTTCCCGTCGCGCCGATGAACAGTAGCAGCGTAATCCAGATCATGGTGTTTTCACCGACGCTCAGAACGGATGCGCGGCCAAAGACCGTTTCGAAGCTCAGACTCCCGAACTGAACGAAAATGAGGAACATCCCGAGCAGGAATCCAAAATCGCCAATCCGATTCACGACAAATGCTTTCTTCGCAGCATCGTTCGTCGTCGAGGTCCCGGGGGCATAACCACCAACGTCGAACTTCCGCTCGTACCAGAATCCTATGAGCAAGTAGGAACAAAGGCCCACCCCTTCCCATCCAAGAAACATGAGGAGGAAGTTATCTGCAAGAACAAGGTTGAGCATGGCGAAGATGAACAGGTTCAAATAGGCGAAGAAGCGCCAGAACCCCGGATCGCCATGCATATAGCCAATGGAATAAACGTGAATCAGGAATCCGACTCCCGTGACGATGAGCGTCATCAGGATGGAGAGCTGATCAACTTGATACGCGATATTGACGGAGACCGAGGACGACGTTCCCGTAAAGGTTGAGATCCACGGAAACAATTCGACGATCTCTTTGCGTTGTTCCGGATCGAGCCCCAGCATATGCAGGAAGATCGCAACGGCAACGGCAAACGACAAGCCGATGGTGCCGCTGCCAATCACGCCGAGGAGCTTCTCGTTCTTTATCCTGGCACCGAGAAGGCCCAGGAACAAGAAACCAATCAGCGGGAAGAGAACGATAAAGGGGGCGTAGGATACGATGGTCATTGGTTCACGTCTTCAAATCTGGATGTCACCGGTGGCCGAACGGTCACCACTTCAAAATATTGATGTCGTCGAGATTCACCGTCTGCTTGTTCCGAAAGAGTGCAATGATGATGGCCAGGCCGACCGCCGCTTCCGCTGCCGCAACCGTCATGACAAAGAACACCAAGATCTGGCCCGTTGAATCTCCCAGATGAGCGGAGAATGCGACGAGGGAGAGATTCACGGAGTTGAGCATCAACTCGATCGACATAAAGACGATGATGGCATTGCGGCGGGCCAACACGCCGACGACGCCGATGATGAACGTGATGGCACTTAAAAAGAGATAGGGTTGAATGTCCATGGTCGTTAGTCGAGCTTCCTCTTTGCAAGAACGACGGCGCCGATGATCGCGGCAAGCAGGAGAACTGAAGTGATCTCGAACGGGAACAGGAATCTCGTGAACAGTTCCTTGCCGATGGACTCTACGGTTCCAATCTCGGCAGCTTTCTCAAACCGCGATTCCGAAAGGCTCTCGTTCGTAAATCCGAAGATGTAGATGAGCTCCATCAGCAATCCAAAGCTCAGCCCGGCCGCGATTGTCTTCTTGTAGGAGATCGCGTCGGACAGCTTGCGTTCATCCCCGAGGTTGAGCAACATGATGACGAACACGAACAAGACCATGATCGCACCCGCATAGACCAGAATCTGGAGCACCGCGATGAACTGTGCGTGTAATGTCAAATAGAGGCCGGCGAGGGAAAAGAAGTTCACGATGAGATAGAGCGCCGCAATGACGGGGTTGCGGCGAGTTATCATCATCAGGGCAGAGCCGACAGAGATAATGGCCAGAATGTAGAAGAAGATCGATTCGACTGTCACGTCAGTCACAGATAGGTGTTTAGGCTAATTCCCTTTTTCGATAAGCGATTTCCAAGTTCAATGAAATGCTAGGACGCCCTCAGCCACCGCCAGAGTTCGGGGAGCGATGGGCGCTTGCCATAGACCAAAATGGCCGTCCGAAAGATCTTTCCCGCCACCCACATCATTCCAACACTTGAGACAATCAGGAGGGCAATCGTGCTCAGAATCTCCCACGTCTCCGGCATCTGAATAGGAATGCGCAGGACCATGAAAGCGGGAGTAAGCAGCGGGATGAACGAAAGAATTCTGATAAGCGTCGAGTCCGGATTCTGCATCGCTGGTACCGCAAGGACGATCGGGAACACGAGCATGAGACTTACATAGCTGGTGATCTGTTGTGCTTCCTGCTCCGTCGTCACCGGCGAGCCGGCGGCAACAAAGATTGCGGCATACATGAGGTACCCAAGGACGAAATACACAAGCGACAAGAGGAGGTTTTCGATGGCGAAGATGTTTGCCCCGGTCTTCATCGCAACACCAACGCCGATAATACCCCAGAGCAGCATCTGCAGAATGCCGAGACCGCTCAGGCCAAGGATCTTCCCGACCATCAAGTCCTGCGCTGAGCAGGACGAGAGCAAGACTTCGATGACGCGGTTTGATTTTTCTTCGACCACGCTCCGGATGAGGAGTTGCCCGGAGGTCAGCACAAGAAACATCAGCATCATGATCACGATGTACGCACTGAAAAAGGTCTCAAGGAATCCTGATTCCTTCTCTTCCCCCTTCCCCGAAACTTTGATCGATTTGACATTGACGTCCGCCATCAGCTTCTTCAAGCGGGCAGGATCGAGCCCCTCTTTCGTCAGGCGCTGCTCGACGATCACCTCTTCGATCGTGCGCGAGAACCGCTCTGCCACGCGAATATTGCTGACATTCTCCGCTCGATACTCAACCTTGCCGCTGTCGTAGACGGTCGCCGGGATATGAAAGAACCCTTCGATTTCCCCTTTCGTAATCATCGCGATCGCCCGCGACTTCATCTCGCTGAATTTCAGGTCCTCCTTCAGGTTCCTCAGAATGTAGTTCGGCTGGCCGTCGGGCAACTTGTACTTTTCTTCCAGCTTGCGGGCGAGCGTTTCGACGATCTTGGTCGTTTCATCGATCACCCCGATGGCAATCGGCTTCTCGTCGGGTTTCGAGGCAAGTAGCCCGGGCAAGACACCAAAGATGACCATGATGATCGGCATGAGTACGAGCGAGATAATGAATGCCTTCGAAGTCACCTTCTCAAGAAACTCCCATTTTGCAACTTCCAGGTACTTCATCTTCTCCCCTCCTGCTTCTTAAGCCGACGAGCCGTTTCCGCTTTTTCCCTTTCTCGAAAGAACTGATACGCCGAGAAGAGTGTGGCAACGAGCATGATTCCTGCGATTCCCCAATTGTGCTCCTCGCTGATCATCGCATTGATCGCGAGAACGATGGTGACTCCGGCGGCCATGACAAGGGAGATCAGGGATCGCTTGACGCGGCTATCCATCGGGGGTTTTGACGGCAGCAACCCTGCAGACATTGTCGACGGCGGCTCCGGTGCGGGGGCAATCTGTCCGACGACATTGATGAAAATCGAATTGAGCGACGGCTCGACAACTTCGAACTTCCGAAGATCAAGTTTATTATCGAGCTTTGAAAGCAATTCTCCGCTCCTGCGAATGTCCGTCAGCTCCAGCTCCGCGTAGTTCTGGTACACGTCGGCACGACGCACAAGCGGGAGCTNNCGTAGTTCTGATACACGTCCGCACGACGGACAAACGGGATCTCTTTCAGGAACGAACCGTCGCCGTCGTATTCCAGGTGGATCGAGTTTGTTCCGTAACGCTTCTTGATCTCATGCAAGGAACCGTCCAGCACCTTCTTGCCTTTGTTGATCAGGCAGATATTGTCACACATTTTCTCGACCTGCTCCATTTGATGCGTCGAAAACACGATGGCGGTGTCTTGCCGTCGAAGCTCGAGCAAAATGTCTTTCAGGAGAATCTGATTCACGGGATCAAGACCGGAGAAGGGTTCATCGAGAATCAACAAGCGAGGTCGGTGAAGGATGGAGCAAATGAGCTGGACTTTTTGCTGGTTGCCTTTGGAGAGCTCCTCGACTTTTCGATGGGCCATCTCCTTGAGTCCAAACCGCTCGAGCCAGTACTGGGCAAGGGGCTTCGCATCTCTCGCGTGGAGTCCCTTGAGTGAGGCGAAGTAGAGAATCGTGTTGAGGATTTTACTTTTCCGATAGAGGCCGCGCTCCTCCGGCAAGTACCCGAGGATATTCCACATCTCCGGGCTAAACGGCTTTCCGTCAAAGGCGATGGTGCCGCTGTCGGGAGCGATGATGTTGAGAACGGTGCGGATCGTTGTCGTCTTCCCGGCACCATTCGGCCCTATAAATGCAAATATCTCTCCTTCTTTTNNCCCGCCTGCACGCTAAACGTGACGCCATCCACGGCGACGACCGTGTCGTAGGCTTTGCGCAGGTTGGTGACTTTGAGCATATCGATGACTTACGGTGTGAGTCGGTAGATCATGCGTGGAAACGGGACGGTCTCTCGAACGTGGTCCAATCCACAAATCCACCCTACGGTTCGCTCGACGCCGAGACCGAATCCCGCGTGCGGCACGGTTCCATAGCGCCGCAGGTCGAGGTACCACTCAAATGCCTGTTGCGGAAGATCATGCTCCTTGATGCGTTGCAGGAGAAGATCCAGATCGTCCTCGCGCTGGCTTCCGCCGATAATCTCGCCGTATCCTTCCGGCGCCAACACATCAAGCGCGAGAGCGAGTTTCGGATTGTTCGGA
>DMMN01000195.1:0-7557 GCA_003453835.1 Bacteroidota bacterium
CTCCACTTGCTCGGTGGATTTCCCCGCGCAGAGGATCAAGCCAATGGGCGAGTCTTCACCCCCTTGTTGTTCGTGTTTCTCCAACCAGCGGAGGTATAGTTCCATTTGTCCCTTGTCGGCGGCCTTGAACGCGCCCAGCTTCAGGTCTACCGCCACGAGCCGTTTCAACTTGCGGTGATAGAAGAGAAGGTCGAGGTAGTAGTCCTCACTATCAACGGTGATCCTCTTTTGCCGGGCAACAAAGCTGAACCCCGCGCCAAGCTCAAGGATGAATGACTCCATCTCGCGCAGGATGGCTGCTTCGAGATCTTTTTCGCTGTAGGTGTCCTTGAGACCAAGGAAGTCAAGGAAGTAAGGATCACGGAAGACGAGGTCTGGCGTGAGCTTGTCTTCGTCACGCAGGGATTTTAGTTCCTGCTTGATGAGCTTGTCCGGATTCTTGGAGATGACGGTGCGTTCGTAGAGCATGCCGGCAATCTTATCACGCAGTGTTCGGACACTCCACCGCTCGATGCGGCACATTTCGGCGTAGAAGTTTCGCTGTAGCTCCTTTTCACACTGGAGGATTTCTACAAAGTGGCTCCAGCTCAATTGTCTCGACAGTGTCGAGACAATCTTGGGCCGTGGGAATCTCTCAGCAAACAAGATCATGTTAAACATGTTGCTGCGAGAAAACCCTCGTCCATATTCTTCCGTCAATTGTCCAGACAGTGTCTGGACANNCTTGGATAAGCGAGCGAATCTCACCGAACAATTTCTGGCTTACTTGTTCCGTCTTGGTAGACTGTACCTTAACGATGTTCATCAGCTTCGACGTTGTCCTCATCAGCTTATCTCCATCCAGCAAACGAGCGTTGCTTTCTCGCCCGCAAGGGCTTGCATGTTGCGTAACTCAGGCTGGACTCTCTTTTGTTCCATGAGCTTCAGACTGTTCCGCAGTTCGTTGATCGGGTGCTGAACAACCCGTGGCATATCTGCCGTACATTCTATTGCGGCATGAACAGCTTCGAGATCTTCAAACAGTTCGCCGGTATCAAACCTGTGGAAGTACCACTTACAGTCTCCGGGCACCATCTTTGAAATTCCGTTGTCATCCCTCACTTCACGGGCCGGATACCGGTAGGCAGCGAAGACACCCTTCCATCTTTGTTCCCCACCTTGCTTGCCGGAAAACACTCGTTTCGGCAGACGTGGTAGCTCATCCCGGAGCGCCGGATTGTTCTTGAGAATGTCAACAANNTGGTACAAGTCCAGCATATCATCAAGCTCGTCGGGAGGAAGGAAATTCCAGTACCGCACAACGCAGCTTTCACGTCCAAGTCTTTTCTCATTCTCAGCATCTAACCGCCGATCAACACGGCCTATTCTCTGCATGAGTCGGACAGGATTCCAGTGTAAATCGTAGTTGATGAGCAGGTTTGCATCCTGGAGGTTGAGGCCTTCTGAGAGAATGTCTGTCGATATGAGAACGCGGATTGGTTGTGAGAGGTACTGCGGTAAATCCTCCACCGTGCAGTTGTAGTAAGGTGAAAAGCGTTTGATGACGACGTCACGGTTCTTCTTTGATGTGCTATCCAACTCCTCTATTGGTTCCCCGATCTTGTCCTTGAGTTGCCGATAAAGGTATCTCGCGGTATCACGATACTGTGTGAAGATGATAACCTTCTTGGAACGGAGCTCATCATCATCGTTCAGCAACTTGATCAATGCTTGCAGCTTTGCGTCGGTTTCCTCTTTCAGGCGCTCGTGTATATACTGGAGAAAGTCAGCTAATTCTGCCATGTCACGTTGGACGCTCTCGATGATTTTGTCGAGGAAGAACTCATCACCGGAGAGTTTCTGCTTTGGATCAGGAAGTATGTCATCCTCTTCAACATCTTCCACTTCTTCGTAGTCCTGGAACCGCTCCTTCCAGTGCGTTTCAATGATCTCCCAGAAGTCGGCGTTCGCCGCCTTCCACTTCTCCCACTCTTCCGGTGAATGGTAACGCAGAAACCGGGCCATGTTTCTAAGCATATCCTCGCAAGACGCCTCAAACGCCTTGTAGGACGACTCCATCCGCTTCAGCATTGTTGCTCTGATGAGGCCCAAGACTTGACGCTCACGGTTGCTCGTCTTGGGATCGATCTGATTTGCGTCGCGTCGGTTGTTCTCCGGGTTGTACAAGGTGAGTTCAAGGAACGGCGTCTCTTTTGAGAACGACTGCTTGATCTTCGGGAAGAGTTCCTTGTAGACGTTGGCCAGATTGTACTTGGCGACTTTCGGTGCTTCTCTCACTGGGAAGAGTATCTGCCCGTTGCCGGTCCTCAGGAAGTATTGCTTTGCATATTCCCGGCTTCGTTGGACCACCAGCGTGCCAAACAGAGCATCTTCTCTCAGTACCTTCTCAGCCTCGGCAATGTCAAAGTCAGGGAAGAGCACCTCATCGTCGTCAGTTGGATTCTTTTCACCCATTTTGATCTCAACGGCTCGTTCCTTCTTGACGAAGTACGAACGGGTGTCGCTGATGCCAAGCCTTTGAAAGTAGTTCCGTTCTTTCCGGGTGAAGTACTCCATCAAATGCAGAATGTCGAAGAGAGAGTTATTGACCGGCGTAGCCGTAAGGAAAAAGACTTCCTTGTTCTTCCCCGCATACTCAATCATCTCATAGAGCTTTTGACTTCGTTGAGCATTGGGAGTCCTGAAGTGATGACCTTCATCCACGATAACAACATCCGCCCGTTGCCTGATCTTTTCAAGGTTTTCTGCAAGGCTCTCTCTCGGCAAGTCAGTATGATTCAACAGTAGAATCTGATTGCCGGTATACGGTCCCCCATAGTAGTCAGAAAGGTACTGTTGTAGTCTAACTTCCCAGACACTCTCACGAGCCGATTTTGGCACAATGAGCGCCACGCGCTTGCGGTCATGCAGAAAGCGCTCAATAAGCATCAAACCTATGTAAGTCTTGCCGAACCCCACACCATCGCAGATGAGTGAACCACCCCATTGTTCAGCGATGTACAGGGCTTGCTTGTACCCGGCCCTTTGCAGGTCGTCAAGGATTGGATAGACTTTCGATTCGGTTTCCTCCCAGCTACTCGTTGGCATCTCCTTACCGAGATAGTACTCGTAGAGTGCCTTGGCATAGACCTCGAATGGAGTGTACAGTTTGAGATGAGGCTCGATGACCTTGAGGATTTCTTCCTTCACATCTTCAGCTTCATTCCAGCAGCCTTCATACCATGATTGCAGAGCCTGAAGCTGGTGTTGCTCCGTGGTCAGAAGATTCAGCTCGAGGTTTCGGCAAAGCCCCGGTTCCGTGAAGTTGCTTGAGCCGACCATGGCATAGTCCGAGAGATGAGGTGGCTTCATCTTCATGAGCATGGCCTTGGCGTGAAACTTGGCTCGTGTGTAGACCTTCGCCTTCATATTTCCATCTTGGAGAGCTTGTCTCACAGCAAACAATCCCTGAAGTGAATCGTCTTGCTCTTTGGTGCGCTCGATGCTTGCGTTGCTGTCTTTGCGGAGGCTCTCGACAAGTTCCTTCTTTGTTCGTCGCTGGGTTTCATCTCCCATGAGGATGCGAACTGATTCCAGTGCGTTCCAGAATGAATCAAGGGCAAGCAATGAACCGATCTCGAAGTAGCCGGTGGCCACATCGAGAGTCTTCGATTCAGGCAAGAGCCTTTTCAGGGATTCGAGAGCCGTGTTGGAGTCACGGTTGTCAATTATGGTTGAAAGTTTCTTGTCCATGTGCTATTGCTTGAGCAATTTCAATAAGGGCTTGTTCGCATAAAGATGGTACTTCCCCACGTAGCTCTCCTGCAGCACTTTTCCTTTTGCCAGCTCGGCAAGGTAACGGCTGGCAGTCCGGTAGTTCACATCCAATTTCTTCCCGAGGTTTACGGGCGTGATGATCGGGTAGGCAAACAATGCCTCTACGAGATCGGAGGAATAGACTTTCCTGTGCTTCGCGCGGAGGTGTTGCTTCATTTCCTCAAGCAATGCGGTGATCTTGAAGAGAACGTCTTTTGTCCCCTTCGCCTGCTGGCGGAATCCTCCGAGCACAAAGAGAATCCACTCGTGCCATTTCTCTTCAGCACTCACGCTGTGCAAGAGCCGGTAGTACTCGCTCCGGTTCTTGTTGATGTACCCGCTTACGTAAAGTATGGGCAACGAGAGAAGTTTGCGCTGGATGAGTGAGAGCACCATGAGGATCCTCCCTGTGCGGCCATTGCCATCGCCAAACGGATGTATCGCCTCAAACTGGTAATGAGCAATCGCACACTTCACGAGCGGATCAATGCCATCCTCCTCCGCATTCACAAAAGTCTCCCAGTTACTCAACAGCCTCGGAAGATCGCTCGCGGGTGGTGGAGTATGGAGCACCTCGCCTGTCTCGCTGTGTGCTATCTTGTTCTGTGTCTTTCGGTAGCCGGGACTGTAGTCGGGTAGCAGCTTCTTCTGGATGCCGAGTATGAGTCGTGTCGAGATCGGCAACTTCTTCAGGTTCTCGAACCCCCACAGAATGGCGTCCCGGTACCTCAGCACTTCCTTGTCTGGTTCTTTCCGCTCCGCTTCAGGAAACAGTTGCGCCTGCAGAGCCTCTTCCATCGTCGTGTTGATGTTCTCGATATTCGAGCTCGCAACAGACTCCTTGATCACAGCCGGGGAAAGGAGCAGCAACGGATTAGGCAACCGGTATGAGTACCCGTTCAACTCCCCCAACTCAGTCCTTGTGTGGAGGAGAAGATCGAAGAACTCCTCGTGCCTGAAGTTCAGCGTAGGTGGGAGCAATGGCAGGTCAAACGGTCGAGTTGGATCGTATTTCATATAAGCCTGGTTGTTCGGGGAGAAATCGTATGTAACAAAGATAACAATAAACGGACATACCGCAAGAGATATGTTCAACGGCGTTACATATCGTCCCGACGGCTTCGGAATTGAAGGAGAGGGAAATTCGGATCTCTGATTTTTGCATCAAGGCTTCTTGATGAATGTTCCGTCGCGGAGCTCGGCGTAGGCCTGGCGCAATTCGTCCTCGTTGTTCATCACAATCGGACCTTGCCAGGCAACCGGCTCCTTGAGCGGTCGGCCCGAGACTAACAGGAATCTGATGCCGGCGTCTCCCGCTTGCACCGTCACCTCATCGCCGGTGTCGAACAGCACGAGCGACCGGTTCCCCGTCTCATCGAGCACCGCACCGCCAATCGATCCCACGCGGTCCGTTCGGACGGCAACGGGTTCGGAGGCATCACGGAAACTACCTGTACCCTCGAACACGTACGCAAACGCGTTGCGGGAGGTTTCGACCGGCAACGTCTTACGTCGGCCCGGCGGCACCCACACGTCAAGGTACCGCGGATCTGCCGCGATGCCCTTCACCGGACCGCGCTTCCCCCAGAAATCTCCACAAACGATGCGAACGCTGGTCCCGTCGTCATCTATGACTTCAGGGATGTCGCGCGACGAAACGTCCTGGTATCGCGGGGCCGTCATCTTCAGAGAGGAAGGGAGATTCGCCCACAACTGGAAACCGTGCATCCGGCCGCGCTCATCGCCACGAGGCATTTCTTGATGGAGGATGCCGCTACCAGCGGTCATCCATTGCACATCTCCTGCCCCTAACGTTCCGCGGTTCCCCAGGCTGTCGCCGTGACTCACATTCCCCGCGAGAACGTACGTGATGGTTTCGATACCCCGATGAGGATGCCAGGGGAATCCGGCGAGGTAGTCCTCCGGATGTTCGTTTCGAAAATCATCGAGCAACAGAAACGGATCGAAGTCGCCCGTCTTGCCGAAGCCGAATGCACGACGCAATCTTACACCCGCGCCTTCGATTGTAGGCTGGGCTTGAATGATTTGTTTGACAGGTCGTATTGACATTTCTCTCCTTCTTGATGGTGCTTTCGAGAGCGGTTCTAGGCAACGCTNNCAAGGAGGTGGAGGGCTATTTTCCCAGCCTGTTCTTAAGCGCCTTGATGGCCAGGATAACTGAGGTTGAGGCCTTTGCGTACTCGCCGGAACGGAGTTCCCCCAAGGCTCCCGTTGTCTTACCTTTCCTGATCATACCGATAACACGTGCCGCAGCCATATGGAATTGCGCGTGTTTGGACTTGAGGTCTGCAAACTCCAGCAACGAATGGTACTCGGTGGATTCACCGCCGTACAACCACTTGCCAAGATCGCACAGATCGTCGGCTCCAGTTTTCCTCTCATCCGGGATCTCCCCCCCTTCGATGGCAGTGCGAAGACGAGATTTCCACAAATTGTGGGCGGACATCGCCCGATCCAGAAACTCTACCATTCGTATCTCCTTTCATCGTTGAACTGTTTGATATCGTCGCAGAAACCAACACCTCACATTGCCCCACCGGTGAGCAGAGCGAGGCTCCCAAGAAATCTCGCGAACGAATGCTTGAAAAACCGACGAAGATTTTGGGCAATCGTCGTCCATCGGGGTTGGCGGACAACAGTGCGGGCCTCGTGTTGCGGCTACGCCTTGAGGATATCCCGAATGGCCAGAAGCACTTCGTTCGCGGAATACGGCTTCTGAACGAAGTGCCTCGCTCCCACTTTCTGCAATTCCGACTTGACGGAGGGATCGATGAAACCGCTCGCCAGGATAATCTTTGCCGCCGGGTCCAGGGCTCGGATTCTTTTGTAGACCTCCTCACCTCCCAGTTTCGGAAGTCCCAAATCAGAAACGACGACGGCTATTTCTTTCTTGTGACGGGAGAACGTGTGGACGCCTTCCTCCCCGTCCCGTGCCATCATGACGGTATATCCTTTGATCACCAGCATTTCTTTAAGCAGTTCCCTGAGCATCTCCTCATCTTCGATCAACAAAATGGTTTCAACTCCCCCCGGTACATCCTGATCAACTTGCGCTTTTTCTTGATCCTCCGGCACGCCCCGTTCCGGAATCGGCAGGTACAGGCTGAACGTCGCCCCCTTGCCGAGCTCGCTCTCGACGTCGATGAAACCACCGTGACTCTCGATGATACTGTAGACAAGCGCAAGCCCCAATCCGGTTCCCTTGCCGGGCCCTTTCGTGGTGAAGAAGGGCTCGAAGATCCTCTGTCTGGTTGCCGCATCCATTCCGGCGCCCGTATCGGAAACCTGGAGGAAGACGTACTCCCTGGCGACGGCCCGAGGGAACTTTGAGCTGACGGCTTCGCCGCTTATCGTAGTGGTAGTGATTCCAAGTGTGCCGCTTCGCTGCATTGCATCTCGCGCGTTGAGGCAGAGGTTCAGCAGAACCTGATGAATCTGAGTTGCGTCGGCAACGACGCGAGGGAGATCGGCCTTCAGGTTGGTGGAGACGATGATGGTTTTGGGGAGCGTCTCACCCAGCAGTTTCATGATCTCGCGAATGATGTCATTGATGGAGACGGATTCAAAAACCGACTCGGTCTTCCGGGCGAAGGTGAGCAGTTGCCTGACCAGTGAAGCCCCTCTCTGAGTTGCTTTCTGGATGGCATCAAGACTCTGCGAAAGCATCGTTGGATCGTCCTGATGGCGTGCGAGCCTCGAGGAATGGCCGAGGATGATGGCCAGGATATTGTTGAAGTCGTG
>DMMN01000195.1:7565-7739 GCA_003453835.1 Bacteroidota bacterium
CCATCTGATGCTCAACGTATTCCAGTTTCTTCTCCCGATGCAGGCGAGCAAGAAACTCGTCCCGATCCTTCCGATGCAGATAGAAGGAGTTCACGTCGGCATCCAATGCCTCCTCAAGTGAGGCGAGGCGGAAGATGCGCAGAAACGCCGGGTTGCATGTGATGAGCCGTCCCG
>DMMN01000230.1 GCA_003453835.1 Bacteroidota bacterium
CGTCCCCGCCTGCCTTACATTGATCAAAACAGGCGGGGCAGGCCGACCTACATTTTGTACAGCCTGTTTCGACACCCCGCGGTCGAAAAGTTCGCCAGCCACCTAAAGTTCACGGAGATGGGCAGAAGTTCGTTCTTTGCTCGATGATCCAAAAAAGAATATCTCTGAGTTCTCTGTGACTCTGGGGCAGGTTTACGGTTCAATCGGATTCCTAAAAGAGCTGGCCGAAGTTGAGATAGAACCCGACGCCCTCGCTGCCGAGCCCAACGTCTGCGCGGACAAGAAACGTATCGAGGATGTATCGAAGTCCTATCCCGACGTTTTCTTCCCACCGAACCAGATCCACCAGACGAACCCGATCCCAGACTTTGCCCGCATCTACAAATCCTACTCCATGAAATCTCCAATAAAGAGGAAAGCGAAGTTCCAAGTTGGTGAGCATCATAACCCTGTCGAGAAACCGATCCTGTGTGTAGCCGCGAAGCGTCCGACTTCCGCCCAATGTCGCGAGTGCGTGAACAGGGAGAGCATCGCCCCCGACTATCTGACTCTGCCAGCGCAGAGCGACAACCATATCAGAAAAGAGGACAGGTCGATAGATTTGAGCTGAGATAATTGAGCTTGCGAGATTGTAATCGCTCCCCAGGCTCTTGCGACCAACTTCGAGCTCCGTTTGCAGAACGGCCCCGTCATGCGGATTCACGTAGCTGTCCCGTGAATCGTAACGGATTGAGGCGATTATGGTCAGCGCGTAACTCCTCCCCTGGTTCAGCGATGGGGACGTCGTCGCCAGAAGTCCTCCTCCTGCGAGGTTGAAGTTGCGAACCGTCTTGTATTTGAGCCCCAGTTGTCCGACAAACCGTGTGGTGAATCCCCTGCTCACTAGACCGCTGATCTCCAGAGGTTCTTTCGTGTAAGCTTCCCTTGATTCCTTTCGTGACCTGTTTCCCACGCCATAGAAATTGTTCTTGAGAAACTTGTCATAGTCGATAGCGAGATCGAAGGCTGTTGAGTAGACCGTTCCTTGCCGCACCTCGAAGTCCGGGACGGAAAAGCCGATCCGGTACCATCGCTCTCCTTTCGTGCTGTTGAACGCGACAAGATCAAGGGATTCCTTTTGACGTAGTTGATTGAGGAAGAACACCTTTGCTCCATAGCCGAATCCCACGTCGGTGTCGTACGTCAGAATGGGGAGGGCCTCGATGCTTGGCTGAACGGCGTGAGCGGCGGAATCCGCTTCACCAGCTTGAGCCCATAGGTGGTGAGGAAGAAAGACCAGCAGAGTCAACTGGAGAAGTCTACAGACCATTTGGCGTGTGCGAGAGACGGGTCTAAGGTAACGAATTTGGAACAAAGTTTCCGGCACCAAAAGCGAACGTCTTCAGATCTCCCACGGATGACTTGGTGAACATGCGTAGGGAGGATCGTCGCGGCTTGGAGAGATTCGGATGTAGAGTGGGCATTGGAGATAGTCCGGCCGCGGCTGGTCTGTTTCAACCACGGTCGGACTCCCGATTGATGCAGCTCCACATCTTCTTATCTCACACGTTCAAAGGCGGCATTCGCGGTCGTGGACTCTATCGGAGCAAGATCATACGACGCGAGAGCTTCCAGTCCCCTGCCTGCAACCGGTACACATACGCGCCACTGCCAAAGCCGATCGCTTCAAACGCTCGTTGATATGTTCCCGCTTCTAGTTGTCCTTCGACGAGCGCTGCCACTTCCTGCCCGAGGATATTGAAAACCTTAAGCGTTACGAAAGATGCTTGCGGCAAATCAAATCGAATCGTCGTGGTCGGATTGAACGGATTCGGGTAGTTCTGATGGAGAACGAACTCTCGCGGCAGCTCGGAACTCTCTTGAGCCACCGATGTCGTCTTCACGCACCGGACTCTCCCTTCCACGTTTGGCCGAATCGTATCCAATTGCGCGATGTAACCGGCGAGAATCTGAAACTCCGTCGTGTCGCTGAAGATGTGCAGGTCCTCAAAGGGAATTCCCAGGAACGTCAAAAACATCGGGACGAACTCGTTCGCAGTTACGGAATATGTCTGTGCTGAATTCAAGGCTGCGTTTCCGACGAGGATACGTGAGATTCGATACGTGCTCAGCTCGCCAGCCCGGTAGTTGCTTTCGTACGTGTAACTCATCCCTGATACTTGCGGCAGAAACTCGTCCGAATTGTCCTCTCCCACCTTTGCCAGACAGTATTCCAGCGCGCCCTGCAATGCTTGACCCTTTATCTTGAATGTTGCGAGTCGATAGCCCAGCCCATTGTCCGTGTTGAATCCGTATCCGACGACACGGAAAGCATCTGCCGAGACGATGGGACCTTTGTAGAACGGTTGCGCCGTGGATCCGCCAACTTGTATCGCGACGTCGGTCCCTGTTGTCGCACGAAAGGCGTCCGTCACCAAATTGCCGACGGGCGTGTCCTTCTTTCCCACGACGTCTAGTTCGCTGGCCACTTCTTCAAAGCGCTCTGTTGCGTAGCCTATCCGAGCCGAGAAAACAGGTCCATAGACACCCTCGATCTCGCCTCTGAGGGCGGCAACGGCAGCGGACACCTCCGCCTCTTCCGGAAGTGACTGATCTATCTTGATCAATTCGTAATCAAGGAGCGTGACGTTTGCGCCGGACACTCGTAAGCGGAGCTTGCCCATGTTTAAGTAGAACGCGTTGGCCTGCACGATGAAAGTCTTCTGGCCTGTCGGATTGGTGACCTCAGCCGGTCTCTCCAGAGCATAGTGATCATGGCCGCCCACGATCACGTGGATGCCCGGCACGTACGACGCGATGATTTGATCGAGCAAGACGCCAAGGTGACTCAGACAGATGATGACATTGCACCCCTTCGATGCGAGCGTATCCACCATCGCAGCGGCGATTTCGACGATGTTCGTATCGACGAAGGCAGGAGCCGGATTCGATAGGATGTTGGTTGCCGGAGTTGTGAGCCCGAAAATCCCCACCCTCGCGCCGTCGAACTGCCTGATCGTGTAAGGTTGGATGAACTGCTTGAGCGGCTGGACGGTCGAATCCTCCAGCACCAGGTTCGCGGAGAGCAGGGGAAACGATCCTTGTGCGAATGACGCGCTGAGAGATTGAAGAAGGACCCCCGGCGTGAGATCGAACTCGTGGTTCCCGACAGTCATGGCATCGAAGCCCATCCCCAGCATAAGTTGGAGCTCGGCTGCGCCAAATGTCGTATTGAAAAAAATGTCGCCGATAAATGAATCCCCTGCGTGAAGCAAGAGAACGTTCGGGTTGACTTGTCGATACATCTTGATCCAGGTGGCTGCCCTCGCCGCGCCGCCCAGCGAGCCTTCAAGGGCTGCATTGCGGGGACCGATCGAGGAGAGGTTGGAATGTGTATCGTTGAAGTGCAGAAGAGTGATCGTTGTCTCCTGGGCGCGCAGCATCAGTGCAAATCCGGCTGTGACGATCGAAAGTTGAAGGATGCGATAAAGGATCTTTTTCATGGCTGAGTCCTTTCATGATAATGGTGAAGTTGGGGGATGACGCATCGACTGATTCGGTCTGATTGTCTTATTGTTCACAACCAACTTAGTTCTTCGCAGTGGTTTCGTTGTCAAAGAATTGTCAAGATCGCGTCAGCATAGTCACGCCGGAGCACCGCAATTCTCTCTAACAGGTTGTTGAAAAAACAAATCATCGTCACGCTGAGCGCANNAGCGCAGTCGAAGCGTGCATATGGTTGCATTTGACAGGACCCGACTTCGCTCACCCTGACCGAGTTTGTCACTGGCCGACCTTTTTCAACAGCCTGCTTAGCAGCCGCGAATTTGTCTGGCTCCACTACTAGTGCTGTGGAGCGTCGTCGATGAGTCTTCCATCTTTCATCCTCAACACGCGGTCGGCGAACTCCACNNCCTGATTCGATTCCAGACTGGCAGTCGGCTCGTCGGCAATGATCAAGGAAGCCTTGTTCGCCGTAGCCCGTGCGATCGCGACCCGCTGTTTCTCGCCCTGGCTTAGTTGCGAGGGGAACTTATTCGTCAGATGCGCGACGCCTAACTGCGAAAGAAGGCGATGAGCCTCAGCTCGTGCCGAAGAACGCCTCACTTCTGCAAACTCAAGAACCAGAATGATGTTTTCGAGGACGGTGAGTGGCTCGATCAACAAGAAATTCTGAAAGATGAATCCGATACTCCGGGCTCGCAGTCGCTGCAGGCTCTCTTTCGAATATCGTTCCAGTTCCCGACCGAACAAGGCCACCGTCCCTTCGGTGGGTTTGAGAAGTCCCGCGATGAGCGTGAGGAGCGTCGTCTTGCCCGATCCGCTTGGACCGAGCAACAACACAAGCTCGCCCCGGTCGGCGCTCACACACACGTCTTGAAGTGCGACCGTCATCGTTTCGCCCCTTCCAAACGTTTTCGAGACCGAGGTAAGCAGGACGACTTCACGATAATCCTTGTTCGTCATGAGAATGCCTCTAGCGGATAGATGCGTCTCAATCGATGGATCGATATCCACGAACTGGCGAGTCCAATTGCCACGGAAGCAATCATCACGCCGCCCATCTGCAGGATTGAGGAACGGGGAGTGAGCTCTGGCGTGAGGAGTTGAACCANNACCAAGGAGCACATCGGAAAGAAAAGGAGGAGCGCCAGAAGAAATCCAGCACCGGTAATCATCATCGCTTGGTGAATCACTACACTCAGAAGAAAATTCCGAGGTGCACCAAGCGTCTTCACAACTGCAAATTCTTTTCGTCGCTCGAGAATGTTGACGGAAAGCAACAAACTCATGATGGTAGTCAGGACCACAACACCGATCGTGGCAATCGTATAGAGCAGCGGGAGAAAGCCTGATTCCATTTCCTGCGTGTTGTTTCGCAGGAATGTCTCATGGTCATAGACCTCTACTCCCGGGAGCTCTTCAAGGATCGCCTGTGCAACTCGCTCTTTGTTCTCGCCTGCTCTGACCTTCACGAGATAGCACGTCACAATGTGCGGAAAGCCGACCAAGGACTGTGCGCGCGTGAGCGAGACGAACGCATACTGGATGGCAAAGGCGTTGGTTCCCGAGCTGAGGCCAACAACGCGCAACTGTTCATCCCGGATTTGGACGGTGTCGCCGACATGGATTTGGTATTTCAATGCGAATGCCCGATCGAGTACGATGTCATCCGCGGATTGAACTGCATTGCCCTGTACCAGTGCCGGCGGGCCGCCGATACCTGATTGCGGCTCGTATCCCGCCAGGAACACAGTTGCTACTCGGTTCCCTTTCTTGATTCCGGGAAGGATGAGTAGTACCGGCGAGGCGCTTTCCACGCCGGGTACCTCGCGAATCACCGTTCCGTGTCCCATCAAGAGCAGTGACGAGCCGCGCAAGATGTTCCATGAATTATGCTGGAGTACCCAGAAGTCCGTTTCATTATGACGGATGTATTCCACCGCGCCATCGGCGACTCCACGATACACAGCCAGGAGGAACAGCATCAAGACGATGCACAGTGCGACTCCACCGATGGTGAGCAGCGAACGAAGCGGTTGGCTTGCCAGAATTCTCACGCTGTAGGTTGCCATCTCTTTGCCTCAGTAAGCGTGCCCGTGAAATCGAGTCGTTCTACCGGCAGACCCATCTTCCAGACGCTGAAGCTGTCATAGAAGAAGGTCCGGGCGCAGTTCGAACGCAAACAAGGATCCTCTCGCACGACCGAGATGCGCTCTCTCAGAGACTCGGGGACACGACGAGGGATAAAGAGCGTCCAGAAAGCGATCGAAGCCCCTTCTCGACAGGCTCTTAGGACGGCTCCCAGCACTTGTTCAAACTCGGTTTGTGACATGTACTCGAATACATCGGATGCGTTCACCTTCGAAATGCTCTCGGCCGCCATCCTCGTGAGAAATTCTTGGAGATCCGTTTGGATCAGTTGAATCTGTTCCACATGTTCCTTCAGGAAATTGAAGTTGCAGGCTTTCAAATACGGATGAGCTTGCTCGAGATTGCGATACGCTCCTGTAAGGATATACTCCAGGAAGTAGTTGTCGTATGTCGGAACACCGGTGAAGCCACGTTCTGTCCGGCTCAGCAACTCTTCTGCAACGGACTCGATGTCGACATATCGAAACGTCGCGGGATCTCTCCCAACATATCCGAGGAGGAATCTCCCAAAGAATATTCTGAACAGTGCACGCCACCGACGATTGTTCCAGACGCTGTCATAGAAGACCTGCTGTTGATCGATCGAACGAGAATCAAAGAGCGCTTCAATTGAGGCTTGCCTGTGAATGANNGGAATGGATCACACCGGATTTCACCTCGTCTTGATGGGAATCCCAATATCCGCGTGCCCCGTCCGTCAGGGACGGGCGAAGATGCGCATAGTGCCTTCCTCTTGTTGCTGAAGGCCGGGCACCGAGGAACTTCACAAAGTCATCGTATTCGAGGATCTGTAGCGCTCTGATTTTCAATTCCATAAGATAGAGTTGGGCAGGATTTCTATCGATGGCATAGAGTGAACGTGGATTCTGGAGCAGCAAGGCGAACGTGTTGTCTCCTCCGGATGCAACGGAAAGAACGTCGTCATGTGGTCCAATGCGGAGACCGTCGCTGAGAATCTGAGGGTCCTCCCAGCACTGGGCGTATCGAACCTGCGGTTGACGATCGACCAGACTTCTCACGACTTTCCGGCTCATGGCTGTCGTGTCCTCCCGATTGAATCTCCGACCTTGACGAACGTTTCGATGCCGAATTGTGTATTGCGGCAGAGGTCTTCGTCAAGCTCGACCGTCCCCATTTGAAAGAGCAGGACGACGGTTGATCCTCCAAGCTCGAAGAATCCCTTATGCGCTCCCTTTGTCACGCGGGAACCTGATTGAAAACGTTGTTGGATGGAACCCACGGTGAACGCCCCGATTTCCACGAGGGCCATAGTTCCAAAGTAATCCGAGTCGAACATCGTAATCATCCTGTAATTCTCTGTGTAGAAGGGATCGAGATACTTCACGGCGTACGGACCTCCAGTATGATATTTCCCGGCAATGGGCCTCGCTTGTTGGGGAAGCCCGGAGTCGGGGAAATGGAAGTGGTGGTAATCCGCCAAACAGAGGCGGCTTATGACCATCGAGCCGCGGTCGAAGGAGGCAGCAAGAGCGTCATCGTTCAAAAACCGGCGGAGATTGAATCTTCTCCCCTTGATGGAAAACTCTGTGTTCATTCCTATGGAGGGATATGCCAGGACCTTTCCGTCGACCGGGGCGACACAGATCCCCGGGTCAGAACAGACCGGGCGCTTCGACAAATCAATCTCACGTGTGAAGAAATCATTGAAACTCTCGAAAGCCTCGATGGGTGTGGCGGCCTCATGCATCATGACATCCATCCGCTTCACGAATGGGCGAATCCTCCACTTGCTTAGGCGGGAGCGATTCAAGGCTCCATAGAGTGTTGAGAACCACTGATGACGAAGAACAAGAGTTGTGAGGGCCCTTCCAAGCTTCGAGTTGTGGGTCCAGAGGAGGAATGCACGCCTATAGAATCGCTCTTCTTTCAATTCGCCTGTTTGGCGATCGAAATATGTACTGGTTGGAGTCATGAATTCCCCTTCAGCTCAAAAAGGCCATACTCTCTTGTTTTCAAAGCGTTTCTGTCCCCGATAAATCCGCGCGCTTTCGATGTTTCGGATCTTAGTGCCAAGATCACGGAGGGGTAGCCCGCTGCGAGGATCTTCGCAATCACATAACCGAATCCCGCTCTTCCCAATCCGCTGGCCTTCATCTCCTCCTCGAGCGTTATCCCCCCCAGGAGAAACACAATCCGGTTTGACTTCCTACGACGTTGAAAAAACCTCCATTTGGCGACCGGGCCCTCGTTAGTCCGGAATGCGCGAAGTGCAGGAGCAAGATCGATCAAGGCAGAGGCAAATCCCACGAGCTTGTTCTCTGCATCATAGGCGAAGATCGTAAACCTCGGGTCAAACGCAGGGCGCATCGGGAGAATCATGTGCTCGAATTCCTCATAGGAAATCTTCGTGAAACCAAGGGCGCGCTGAAACGAGGCGGCAAGTATGGCGTGAAGCTTCGGAAGCTCCTCACGAAATCTCTCTGCCTTCAAGTGTTCAAATCGATATCCCTGCTCAACCAATTGCTGATGTCGTTGCACCCCTCGCCGCATGAGAATCGCCAGATCGTCCGCATCAGACAGTTCCACGGAATCCCACTTCCGCTTCTCGACAAAACCGTACCGTTCAAAGAACTCAGGATAGTAGTGTTTATTGTACGGCTCGCCGACAAACGGCTCCTGCTCGAAACCGCTCGTCATGAGGCGGTACTGATGCCAGACGTCGAAATTCATCGGCCCCCAGATCTTCTTCACCCGGCACTCCTCTCGAAGCCACCCGGCTGCTGCGTCGAAGAGGTCCTGTGCAACCGCGTAGTCATTGATACATTCGAAGAAGCCGATCGTTCCGATCGGCAGTCCGTCATCTTCGTGCAGATCGGCATTCAGGAATGCAGAGGCACGTCCGACAACTGATTCTCCACTGAATGCGAGAAAGTGCCTATGGAGGTTTCCGGTCCTTCGATAGAAGGAATAGTGCGGACCGAGTTGTGCCAGGATTCGGCGCCGTCCGGGAGGTATCCACTTCGGATCCGACTTGTAGAGCTCATATTCGAATCCGGCAAACAATCGAGATGATTTTTCGTCGAACGTGAAATGCTTTATTGCCATTGGATGACTCCTGTGCTGCCATCGATTGAAATGGTTGATCCATGTGGGATCAGTGTCGTCGCGTCTTTCACTCCGACGATTGTTGGGATGCCAAGCTCCCGGCCGATGATGGCCGTGTGCGATAAGACGCTCCCTTTCTCTACGACAATTCCCTTCGATGAAATCATCAGAAAGACCCAACCCGGATCAGTTGAGCGGGCCACCAAAACTTGTCCATTCGTCCCGTTTGCTTCGCGTGGATCAAGTACCACCTTCGCTTTGCCGACGACAATCCCCGTGGAGCATCCAATCCCACGCAGTTCCCGAGCGGCGGGGCCTTCCTTAACGGCGGCACGGAACGAGTTCCGATACGGAATGCCGTCGGTCTGAATGCGCTCGTCCAGCGCGCCTTCCGCGAAGCGGGAGTACTCCCGTTTGCGTAGCTCCACGAGGGATTTGAGATCTTGCGTGACTGCCGTCCCTTGCACGTATCCAAAAACCTCCTCCACGGTCAAGTAGAAAAGATCGGATGGTTGCTCCAGGATCCCTTGTCGGGCAAAAAGCTCGCCCATGCGTCGGAAGATCCGTCTGAAGACCCCGTAGATTCGGCTTCGATCAAAGCGCATGTTTTCCCGATTTGCGATTGCCCGGCGGGCGTTTCTCACAACGATCAAAAAGAGCAGGCGGAGAACCACGTTTCGAAGGTTTTGGCGGACGGTTCGCTCAGCGTCTTGCCGCATCGACTGCTCCTGACTCTCCATGTTATCTACAGACAGACCCATGAGAACATAGTTCCTTATGAGAGCAATCAAGGAGGCAGGATTCTCCCGGAGCGTTTCGTTCTCCAACTTTAATTCTTCGAGTCCACGATCACCGTACTCCCTCAGATGATGCTCCATTGCGCGCTTCAACTCCCGATACCGATCCTCAGTCCGAATACTCTCCCACACACGGAGATCATCGTTTTGGCTGAAGAGTCGGGAGTACGAGGGATTACCGCGGATGAGTTCGGCAATGCGAACAGCCGAACGGACCGGCTCGACACTTTCCACCCCATGTTCACCACAGAGGAGGTTATTGTGAAGGTTCGCAAACCTGGCCAGCTCCCGACAACTGCAGAGTTGCTTCAGCCAGCCGTAGTACTTGATGGCCGCGAAATCATTGTAGAGCGTGACATGCCAGAACGATTGCAGNNTCGCGAGAAAGAGATTCGTAGAGGAGAATGAGCTCCTCCTCACCGGCGTGCGAAAACTCCAGGTCTCGGAGGCCATCATAGAGCTCGCGAAACTTCTTTTTGAACCTCCTTGCATTCCCGCGGACAGTAAGAAGATTCCATGCGGCAACACACAGGGTCAGCACAGAGCTCAGCGGAAACAGTTGTTTCTGCTTGAAGTCGGTTTCTTTCGAAATCCCGATCATCTGATCCCACGATCGCTTGTACTTTTGGAAACCGGGCATGAAGGCCAACATTTCGTACCAGTTGAGGAGATTGTAATAGACGCGCCCATCGAGGAGTCCAATCATGTTCTTGAAGAAAGGAAGTCGAGCCACTCGAGGTTTGCCAATGGGCGCGAATCCAAGAGCTGCATTTCGGCAGATGGCCTCGTAGGCCGATCGCACGAAACTGAATGTCAGCGGAAGGGTGAGGCCGGGGTAGCTCTCGATGATGTTCGAATTGTCCCAGATTCTCTGTGCCCGGCCATGCCTGGACGTAGGAGCAAACACGATTGGCCGACTTTGCAGAACGACAAGCTTTCCCGTAGCGTCGATCGCCCATTCGATGTCTTGAGGAGTTCGGAAGCTCTTCTCGGCTTCCACGCCGAGGTCGCGGAGCTGAAGGATATCCCGATCTGAAAGCACCTGGATCGACTGAAGACCGCGCGGCACCTCTTCAAGTCGTGTTCCATTCATTTGCTCGTTGTCGACAACCGTCCTTAGCAGCTTCCGAGCGACTCCTTTTGTGATCACATTTGACTTCAGGTCGACAGTGTAGGTGTCCGTCTCAACCTGATTGCTGACAACACCTTCCCCGATTCCGTAGCCGGCCGAAATGATGCAATGAGCCTCGCGGGAATCAGGATTCCGTGTGAACAGGACGCCTGATTTGGCGGACTCGACCATCTGCTGCACGATAACGCCGGCCGAGATATCTGTGAGGCTCAACTCCTTGTGATGGCGGTAGCTAAGAGCGCGCGGTGAGAAGGCGGAGCGCCAGACCCGGATCACCTTTTCCAAGATGGCCGACGGGCAAACGTTTAGAAACGAGTCCATCAGACCGGCAAAGGAATGTTCCAGCGAGTCTTCTCCGACAATCGAAGAGCGAACTGCAAAGTGCAAACCATCCCGGCACCATTGGCCCAGCAGGGAATCGATCGCCGTTTGGAGCGTCGAACGGGCACAAGACACATCGATCAGCCTATCAATAGCCGATGATGCAGATTCAAGCGATTCCTGACTGGAATAGTTTGTCGTGGTTAGTATTCCCGCGATTCTGGAGCGTTGGTCGTCAACAATGTGGTCGAAGGCCTGCGTCGAGACGACACACCATGTCGGAACCGAGAAACCGTGGTCGCGCAGGACAAACAAGTTCCATCCTTTTCCGCCGACTTCGCGAGGCGTAATCCGCTTTCGAGATGTCGTGCAATCGATCAGCAACTTGTCATCTTCAATTCTCGATTTCATTTCCGCCTCTCAAAGGACGAGTGCCTCAATGCAGCCGGCGGCCGCAACGCTCAGCATGAATTGTTCTGCCCAAGGCCTGAGCTGGGAAGTCCGCGGATTCGGGTTTAAGACAAACCTCAGGTGCCCCCACATCACGGCAGCATATCCTGCCACACAGACCGTGGTGAACGCGAGGGAGAGGGAGTTCAACGACGCGAAGAGGAGGCCGAATGCCAGCGTCAGGGTCTGAGCTATCGCAGCAATCGCAACCGCTCCCCGCTTGCCAAAAAGCCGGGAGTACGTAACGTAGGCATTCTCCTCGACGTCAGATCGGATCTTGCGTGCGATTTCCCAAGCGAAGGACATGGACCAGTACATCACGATGAGGGAAATATTGACCCTCCAGTTCATGCTTCGAACGTCGAGGTGGTGTTCTTGTGCAAACGACACGACAAGATAGAGGAACACAAGCGGCACAATTGGATTGTGCGAAATGAGATTCAACACCAAATGCTTACTGAGAAGTTCTGGAATGAAGAAATACTTGAACATCAGGAATGCATAACCAAGCACGACGAGTCCCATCCCGAGAGCACTCCCACACAAGGAGTTGATTGCGACAAAGAACATAACTACCAGCACGAGGCTGAACCGTATATCGGATTCCTGGACTCTTCCGGAAGGTAGTGGGCGATCACAAAAGAGCGCGAGATCTACCTCCTTGTCTTTGAGTTCGTCCATGAGACGGAGGATGAGGAGAAAGGAAAAGACGCTCGCGATGCCGACAAATGAAGAGAGCGAAATCAAGGGTGAGCGAACGCCATAATTCTGACGAAGCAATTCTGTGAAGCTCAAGTACATCAAGACGGCTGAGATGAGGCGCTTCGGAACAGGATACATCTCTTTCAAGTAGATCCGGATCCTGTTGAGATAGCCGGGGTGGGGTATCAAGTTTCGGAGAGTGTTCATGAGTTCGACTTCCTTGTGCCAATATCTTGCAGAATTAATCCGGAACGTCTTGGGCGCCTACCACGATGTCACGCGCCTCGCCAACGATGAGCCGAAGCGACCTCGGAAGGACTCGCACTCGGAATTCCGTATTTTCCTGGAGCGTCTCTCCATCCCCGAAGAACGAAACGGGTTTCTTCAACCGAATCGTCAGCTCATGAAAACGTCCTATCCTGACGGCAGGCAAGCTTGTGTGGCTTCCAGCCTCAACTCTCCGCACAATGGAAAGGACTGCACGTCGACTTCGTTGGTTATCGACCAAGCACAGATCAAACATCCCATCATTATTGAATGCACCGGGAGACACCATGAATCTTTTGCCAATGAAAGGCTGGTTATTCGCCATCAGCCAGAGAAAATCGCCACAGATGAGGCCATCATCAGCCTGGATCACAGCCGGATTAGATTCATCCGCCCTTTTCAACAAAGCGATAAGCAAGGCGAGAGAATACAACCGGCTTCCCAGTACTCGCGCGATGATTCTGCCGGACCCGGTTCGACTTTTCAACGCATTCGCGATTCTCGCGACCTCACTTGGGAATCCGAAGCCACCGCCCGTGACATAATGCCATCCGTTCACACGTATGACATCCACACCTTCTATGTGAGGACGAAGGAGAAAACGGCAAGCAGACTCCGGATCAGAAGGGAGGTGATGGAAAGACGCCAGGTCGTTGGCTGTCCCTGTAGGGATGATGGCCAGCGGTACACTCGAACCCACGATTCCGTTGACGACTTCATTCACCGTTCCATCTCCTCCGATCACGACGATTGCGTCGAGTGACTGCATAACCGCTTGCTTTGCGATTTGTGTTGCGTGTATTGGATACTCAGTCTCCACAGCGTCGATCAGACTTCCATCGAGTCGTTCCCGCAGGACCGCTCGGGCCTTACGCAGGTCGCTTTTTGGCAGGCTGGGATTTATGATTGCCAGGATCCTCATTGCCTGTTTCCTCTCGCTGTCAGGCAGCAAGCCGGGGTCTTCTGCCCCAGTCGCTGTCGACACAATACTGAAGGATAGAATGATAGTACGTTTTGAATAGCGGCGGAGCTATGTGTGAATCGCGCAGAGCGTCCCGCGTGTTCAAATCGATGTAAATTCTTTGAACGCATAGATATGATTCATAAATCGACATCAATTCCAGTGCCTTTTTCGCCCAGCCGTTCATCAATCTCGCCACCGCCCGGTACAGGTGGCGCGGGACGAATCTCACCTCCCGAAGCCGGCGCGTCGCGCTTGTCTCGTTG
>DMMN01000131.1 GCA_003453835.1 Bacteroidota bacterium
CCGGCTCGGTGCGTGGGCTTCTCACCAATCCGAAGTCATTCCCGATCGCACGACGCTTGAACAAACTGTTGCCGATTTGCGTAAAAAGTTCGCCGATGGCAATGTCCCGCTCCCGCCGTTTTGGGGCGGATTCCGGTTGAGACCCTCCGTAATGGAATTCTGGCAAGGGAGGGAAAACCGGTTGCACGACCGCATCCGTTACACACAAAAGGACGACCTCTGGGTCATCGAAAGGCTCGCTCCATAAGCTCTGGCGGGATGCTCGCAATCCGAACATCTCCGCGGCCCAATCACACCTCGCTGAAGAGCTCGTCCACCAAGGGGAAGCAACTATGACCGCAACTCCCAGGAATGACAACGAATGACGCATAGGAGCGAAGAGGATTTTCGAAGTATTGCCGAGAACGCGCCCAGCCTCATCCTCCGGTTCGACAAAGAACTGCGGCACGTGTATGTGAATCCCGCCGTCGAACATACGTTCGGTCTCTCCTCGCGAGCAATGATCGGCAAAACCCATTTCGAGCTTGGTCTTCCTGAATCGGTTTCGCGGCTCTGGACGGACGCGCTCAGGCACGTCTTCCAGACTGGAGAGAAGAGCACCCTCGAGTACGAGCTCGAAACGAGCGGAGGAAGGCTCTCCTATCGTTCCCGCCTCGTTCCGGAATTCGATCGCAATGGTGCCGTCGTTTCGGTTCTCGTCGTCGCAGACGATGTGACGGATGTGAAGAGGACTGAGCAAACGCTCAGACTCAGTGAGGAACGCTACCGCCGCTTCTTTGAGGAGGATTTGTCCGGCAACTTCATCTCGACGCCCGACGGGAGACTTCTTGCATGCAATCCGTCCTTTGCCAAGATCTTCGGCTATGCTACGGTCGAGGAAGCGTTGGGTCAGAACGCCTCCTTGCTCTATACGTCAAAGGAGGAACGGAAGGTCCTTCTCCAACTGCTCAAGAAGAAAAAGAAGTTGATCAACGTTCAGCGGCAGATGAAGAAGAAAGACGGGACGTTCATTCGAGTCGTTGCGAACGTCAGCGGGGAGTTTGACGGACGTGGTGAACTGGTTCAGTTGCACGGATTCGTGCTCGATGAGACCGAGCGACACATGGCGGAAGAGAGACTCGCGCAGAGTGTCCAGCAGTTTCGAAAAGTGTTTGAGGAGGGGCCCATCGGCATGGCGCTCGTGACGCCCACCTTCCGCCTTCTCAAAGCGAATGAATCGCTCTGCCGGATGCTCGGATACACCGAGGAGGAACTGCTGGAGAAGCCGATTCAGGATTTCACACATCCCGACGATCTGGCACGGGACCTCGATCTTGCCACGCGGCTGGTTCGCGGTGAGATCCCTAGTTACCAGACCGAGAAACGCTACATCACCAAAGACGGCAGAACAATCTGGGGCTTGCTGACTGCATCACTTCTCCACGACCAGAGCGGGATCCCAATGCTCGGCATCGGAATGGTGGAAGATATCACGGAGCGGAAACAAGCACAGGAGGCACTGCAGAAAAGTGAAGAGCGCTATCGGGAGTTCCTCCACCAGAGCTCCGAAGGGATTTGGCGATTTGAGTTGGAGCAGCGAATTCCTCTCAACCTCCCGGAGGAGGAGCAAATCGATCTCTTTTATCGGTATGCGTATCTCGCCGAGTGCAACGACCATGTGGCGAAGATGTACGGCTATGCGCAGGCGGAGGAGATTATCGGTGCGCGATTAGAAGACCTCCTCGTTCGATCCGAGCCGAAGAACGTCGAGTACTTGCGCTCGTTCATCCGGTCGGAGTATCGGTTGACGGACGCAGAGTCGCATGAGGTCGACAGGCTCGGCAGACCGCGGTATTTCCTGAACAATCTCGTAGGGATCATCGAAGACGGCAAACTCGTTCGCTCCTGGGGAAGTCAGAGGGACATCACGGAACGGAAGGTGGCCATCGAGCTTCTCCGGCAATCCGAAGAGAAGTACCGCTCGCTCTTCGAAGATACGAAAGACGTCGTGTTCATCAGCACCCCCGATGGAAGATTCCTCGACATGAACCAGGCCGGCGTTGAAGTGTTTGGATATGCGAGCAAGGAGGAGCTATTGAAGGTGGACATCGCGAAGGACCTGTATGTCGATTCCGAGGAGAGAATCAAGGTCGGAAAGATCCTGGCTGAACAAGGATTCGTCAAGGACTATCCGACTCTCGCTAAGCGGAAGGATGGAAAACAACTGATCGTTCTTGAAACGACCACTGCCGTGCGCAACGAGAGCGGGGAAGTCGTTGCGTATCGGGGCATCATCCGGGACGTAACCGAGCAGCGAAGACTCGAGGAGCAGTTGCGCCAGGCACAGAAGATGGAGAGCATTGGCGCGCTCGCCGGGGGCATCGCCCACGATTTCAACAACATCCTCAATATCATTCTTGGATACATCTCAGACCTTGAGCATCCTGGGATCGATTCGGAGAGGCGGTCGCATCATCTCGACGCCGTGCGAACAGCCGTCGAGCGCGGATCGGGCCTCGTGAGACAGCTCCTCACCTTCGCGCGAAAGACAACGGGAGTATTCTCGAGCGTCAACGTCAACGAAACCATCCTGGAGACTTCGAAGCTTCTTGCCGAGACTTTTCCCCAATCTATCCGGTTCGAATTGAATCTGAGCGCTCACCCCGATCGGATCCAGGCCGACGAAAGCCAGTTGCAGCAGGCGATCCTCAATCTCTGCGTTAATGCACGTGACGCACTCCTCGACTCGGAGAACAAGCACGGAGTGATCCGGATCGGCACGGAACTGGTCGATGCCGAAGCCATGCACAGGCGTTTTCCAGAGGCGTGGGATCAAGCGTATGTTCTTATCGCCGTATCCGACACAGGCGTCGGAATGGATGAGACGACAAAGAACAGGATCTTTGAGCCTTTCTTTACGACGAAGGAACTTGGAAAAGGAACAGGGCTCGGGCTGGCGGTTGTCTACGGCGTCGTGAACGCCCATCACGGATTCGTCGACGTGGAGAGCTTGAAGGGGGAGGGGACCTCCATCCGCCTCTTTCTCCCGACCGAACAAGACTCCGGTCGCTCTCCAGCGGCGACCGGGGGATCTGAGACGAATGGTGCGCCGACGGAAAGAGTCGGTCGTGGCGAGACGATCTTGTTGATCGAAGACGAGACAATGCTTCTGGAACTTCTCCAATCCCTCTTTGAAGACAACGGATTTCGCGTGCTTGTTGCCCGCGACGGCCTGGAGGCGGTGAGCATCTATGCAAAGCATTGGAATGAGATCGACCTCGTTCTCTCGGACATGGGGCTCCCGAAACTCGGAGGTTGGGAAGCATTCTTAAGAATGAAAGAGATCAACCCGAACGTGAAGTCCATCCTCGCCAGTGGTTATCTGGATACCGTGTTGCGAACCGATCTCATCAAGGCAGGCGCGGTCGACTTTGTGCAGAAGCCCTACGTGCCCGAGAAAATTCTGGCCCAGATTCGCGCAGCGATCGACGGGGTCATCTCGTCGAAATCCAGAATGCCCGGCACTTGAAAGTTGTCCTTCTTTTCTGTATGTTCTCCCTGCCTTCCGCCAAGATGTACGATTCAGGAACAAGTGGAGAAGTATTGAACAATTCGCTACCGTAACAGTGCACAGGATTCCGAGGAAGCCGTTTTCTCGGTTATGCTCAGAGAACTATCGTTCAAGGTTACGTGAGACAAGGTAGCGAATTCAAAAGGCGTGGATTTTTCATTCCACGTCGAAGAACCATCGGTTCGAACGTGTTGAGGAAGCACCAGCTAGGCACCCTGGCAGTGCGCGCAACATTGGTGCTCGGTGCGTTGACCTTCATTGGCGCTTCTGTTTCTCTCGATCCCCATCCTCTCACTTCCCAGAATGAAGCTTTAACCATCTCCGCTTCCGGTGTGCTCGGCCCATTCAGCAGGTCATTGGCACCGGTCGCGGAGGCCGGAGCGCTTCAGGATACCACCCGTAAGCCAACGAGCGGACCGGAGACACGCCGCTCTCGTGCGCTGCAGAGGAAGCGAACGAGCACGGAGGCTGCGCCGGGTGTACTCTCCGCCGAGAGTGTTCTCGACTCCATACGCGCGTTGCCTCGGGACTCCTCTGCAAGACTCCTTCATTTCCAGCATGTCCGTCACGATCTGCCTGTGGCGCGCCCAGTTCCGGCCAAAACTCATCCACTGTATCTTGCCGAGCCGTCCGTTGTTCGATCGCAGCACATCCTGGACTCTACGAAGCTGAGCTACAGAACCCGGCGCGTCGTTGGAACTTCCGACACGAAAATTCCCGTCGATCTTTCGCTCGATGAGTACAAAGATGCGCGGCTTCGTCAGGCGATCAGAAAAAACTGGGAGGCGCTTGCACAAGCATACGAACTGGCAGGCGAGAAGAAGAAAGGTCTTGGCGATTTGTTCGGCTCCGTCACAAATATCGAGATTCCGGTTCCCAAGAATCCCCTCTTCAGCATCTTTGGCCCGAACATCATCCGGCTTCAGATCAACGGTGCGGTCGATATCCATGGTGCTTTCCGTAACACAAGCTCCGACCTTTTCGTCAACAACCCTCTCGGCCAGAGCCGAAATGAGCCGGACTTCAAGCAGGAAGTCCAGGTTAATGTGAAGGGCGAGATCGGAGACAAACTGAAGGTGGATGCGGACTGGAACACAGAGCGGACGTTCGAGTTCGAGAACCAACTGAAGGTCCGTTACGCCNNATTCCTTCGTCTCCAGTAGTCAGGCGCTCTTTGGTGTCAAGGCGGCATTCCAATTCGGCCCCTTGAAGCTTACCACGGTTGCCTCCCAGAAGAAGGGGCAAGTGAAGGAACTCACGGTCTCTGGTGGCGGACGCCCGACGCCGTTCGAACGCCGGGCGACGGACTACTCGAAAGATCACTATTTTATCGACACATCTTACATCTCTTTGTTCGATGCGGCGTACTCCAATATCCCCCCCATTGTTAATCCGGCAAAGCAAATCAGGGATATTGAGGTGTGGGTGACGCGCATCGGCAACGAGGATCCGAATGAACGCGACGTCGTTGCATTTCTGGACGAACGAAGGGTCCGCACTCTTCAAGGCGATCTGAATGCCCGCGGACAGGAGTACAACAACGTTCCGGGCGAGGTCGAGGTCGGAAGGTTCGTCAGGCTGCAAGAGGGCACCGACTATACGTTTCGAGATCTTCAGCAACACGCAGGCTACATTACGCTGAACAGGTCGCTCCAATGGGAACAGGCCATCGCCGTTGCCTACACGGTTCCCGACCCGACCGACCTGCGAAAGAATGTGGACATCGGTAACTTCGGCTCGAAGGACACGGCGAAGAGCGTAAAGTTGGTGATGAAGCTCGTCCGTCCGCAGAAACTCGGCTCTCAGTTCAAGACCGCTTGGAGGATGATGTTGAAGAACATCTATCCGCTCGGCGGACGCGGATTGAAGAAGGAGGGCTTCGAGATGAGGATNNCTATGAGATTCCGGGCCGCGAGCCTCAGGACAACCTCCTGAGTTTCAACCTCATCGAAATGCTCGGCCTTGATCGTTTCGGCGAAGCCCCCGGCTCGCCCCCTGACGGAAAACTCGACTACCAGGCCGGACTTACGATCGACGAATCGCGCGGTGAGTTGATCTTTCCAATCACGGAGCCGTTCCGCGAAGGCATCCGGAAGTACTTTCTTGCCAAGGGACGGACGCTCGCCGAAGCCGATTCCTTCGTGTTCCGGGAGGTCTACGACACGACCTTCAACGGCGCTTCAAACAGTCAGCGGAACAAGTTCCTGTTCCGAGGCACCATCACTTCTTCCATCGCCTCAACATATCCCATCGGTTTCAATGTTGTTGAAGGAAGCGTGGTCGTGATCGCCAACGGGCAGAAGGCAGTGCCCAATGTCGACTATTCAGTCGACTACATTTCGGGACAAGTGGTCATTAAGAACCAGAGTTTGCTCGTCCCCGGCACGAATCTGCAAATCCAGTACGAGGCCAACGATCTCTTTCAGCTTGCCTCGAAGTCATTGTTGGGGGCTCGCGGCGATATGAACCTGGGGAAGTACTCCGCCTTCGGCTTCACGATCATGAATCTCAATCAACAAACGCTGAGCGATAAGGTGCGACTCGGCGAGGAGCCGATCAACAATACGATCTTTGGAATCGACGGCGGAACGCAGTTCGATGTCGACTTTCTGACGCGCGCCGTCAACTGGCTTCCCGGTGTTCAAACGAACGCCCCTTCGACATTCTCGATCCGCGGGGAAGCGGCGTACATGCTTCCGGATCCCAACACGCGTAAAAGTCCTCTTCCACAGGATCAAGGGGCGGGCATTGCCTACATCGACGACTTCGAAGGTGCGCGGAGAACCATCCCGCTCTCCGTGAACTTCGCCGGCTGGGCTCCCTCCAGCGTTCCCGAGTTTGTGTCTACGCTCGATATTCCAACGAAACTCACTTCGCAGGAAAAACAGGAGTATCGGGCCAAGCTCGATTGGTACAACGTTCTCCCGAGCGATGTCTTCATTACCGATCTGAAACCGAACAAGAAGGGGAACGTCGCCCCCGGTGAAGATCAGCTCACGGTCTTGAATCTCTCCATGCGACCGAATGAAAGAGCGCCATTCAACTTCTCGATGGATCTCGATGGGAAACTCTTCAGTCATCCCCAGCAGGGCTGGAACGGAGTCCAGCGGCTCCTGGGCTCGACGGCATCGAACCTCCTCGATGAAAACATCAACTTCATCGAGTTCTGGGTCTACCTCGAAAAGACGCAGCCCACGCTGAAGCTCAACATAGATCTCGGGATCATCAGCGAGGATGTCGTGCCGAATAACAGACTTGAAACCGAAGACGGTTTGGACGGAAGCTACAGAAACGGCATCCTGGCTCCGAACGAGGATGTTGGAATCGACGGCCTGACCGACGACCAGGAGCGGACCACCCACGCGCAGTTCATCGCAAAGTACCAACGGTACGCCGGAGATCCATCCGGCGACAATTGGGTTCGGCCCGTGCCGAATTCCCTTCGCGCATCGGATTTCAACAACATCAATGGCACCGAGGGGAATTCCCAAAGCGATGCCGGCCGCTTCCCGGATTCCGAGGATTTGAACCGCAACAACGTTCTCGATAGAATCAACAGTTACTATGAGTACGAAATCCCGCTTGATACCCTTCATGGGAACTTCCAGAAGTACGTCTCCGGCGGCGGGACGACCGGCTGGTTTCAAATCCGAATACCGATTATCGAGTTTGCGCGCAAGTTTGGTGATCCATCGTTTACGACGATCGAGGGGGTCAGATTCTGGTTGACGGGAGCTCAACAAGAGGTTCTCGTTCGACTCGCGGAGATCAACCTCGTCGGCAATCAATGGGAGGAGCTGGTGAAGAACGATAGCACCTTTAAGGTAAGCGTCGTCAATAAAGAGGACAATCCCACGTACTCCTCTCCCGTGCCGGCAGCGAAGGACCGCGCCCGACCCGATTTGAATCTGACCCTCAATGAGCAATCATTGAGTCTCGTGATTGACGGCATGAAAGACGGTGAATCGCGGCAAGCGATCAAACGATTCCCCGTCCGTCCGCTCGATCTCTTCAGCTACCGGACGATGAAGATGTTCGTGCACGCAGATGATCGCGTCGGACACACAATGGTCTATGTCGACTCATCCAACTACGACGTCGAGATCTTTTTGAGATTCGGCACCGACTCTCTGAACTACTATGAATACAGATCGCCGCTCATTCCGAATCCTGGTGCGAACAATTGGAATGAGATCGTAGTCAACTTCAGTGAGATCACAGCCATCAAACTGAGTAGGGACAGCGCCGGAACACTGAGCGAACCTTTCCCGGTCCATGACGGTCCCCCCGGTGCGACCTACCGTGTGCGAGGCGAACCGACGCTCACAAATGTCCGGCTCCTCGTGATCGGTGTCGAAAACCCGTCCGGCAAAGGAAAGACCGTCATCAACGGCGAGGTGTGGGTGAACGAGATGCGCCTGACGGATGTTGACGACACGCCGGGGTGGGCGTATCGGTTCGATACTGCCCTCAAGATTGCAGACATTGCAAACTTCTCGTTCAACATGACGACGCGCGATCCGCACTTCCACGGCTTGGAGGATCGGTTCGGCAGCAGGAATACGGACCGCAACTGGAACATGGCGGCGTCGTTCGCCTTCGAGAAATTCCTCCCCTCGAGCTGGTCGGGAACGAGCCTCGGTTTCTCCTATTCGCGGGCCGAACAGATTCAGAATCCGAAGTACGTTCCCGGCACGGACATCCTTGTGGTTGAAGCTGCCCAGCGGACCGGAGAGACCGCCGAGCGAAAAGGGGCGACCGGCGCGGAAGCCGCCCGTCAATCGGAGAGAATCCAATCACAATCACAGATCGTCTCAGTCTCTGAAACGTACTCGATCCCGAACTTCAAGCTCAATGTGCCGGTCGATGCGTGGTGGGTCACGGAAACAATCAACAGACTCTCCTTCTCCTACTCGAACAACACGTCCTCGCGTCGTGCCCCCACGATCGAATCGTTCTCCCAATGGCAATGGAATGCGCGTGCCGGTTACGGCGTGCAGTTCAGCGACAGGAACTATGTCGAACCCTTCGCACCGCTGGGCGATTTTCTCTTTTTCGGCGCGCTAAAAGGATGGAAGATCTTCTACACCCCGCGAGGCATCAACGTGGCAGCAACTCTCGCAAGAGGACAAACAAACGAGCAAGCACGAAACCAAACGTCTCCAAAACCGGTCGTACGGAATTTCACCGGCAGCCGGTCGCTGAACCTGAACTGGCAGTTCACGGAGGGAGGATTGCTGAATCCCGGTGCGGAGTACGCCGTCGACGTCCAGAGCAGTCTGGTCAACTTCGAGACGGACGAGTTTGGCCGCCAGCGCACCTTCTCAGCGATCATCGGCGACATGCTCGGCAAGTCGCGGCTGATCGATTTTGGGACCGACTTAACCTACGGCCAAACCATCTCCTTCACTCTCCGGCCGGTTGTTCCCGCCATCTTCAAGCTCGACAGGATCCTCTCGCTCTCCGCCCGATATTCTTCCCGGTACGACTGGACCAACAACTTGCAGGCGGGTGAGCTGGGGAAATCGGCCGGCGCAAACGGAAACCTTTCGCTGACGTTCGACGTGAACATGAAGGCAATCGGAAACGAGATCTGGGCGACGACACCTGCTACCCCTGCGCCGGTGCAGGACGACTCCACAAAGCCGAAACCTCAATTCGGCATTCTCGACGGTCTCGACCAGTTGAGCCGCATCGCGTTCAAGATCCCGATCTTCGACTTCGAAAAAATCAATATCAGCTTCACCCAGGCAAACCGAGTGCAGAACGGAGGCGTGCTGGGGCGAGCANNGAGCCGGTTTTGCCAATGTCTTCGGGCGGATTCCGTTCTTTCAATCCTCCGTGCCGGAGTATGGCCCGTCACTGATGTATCAGCTCGGGTTTGCATCCGATCCCCACGGCGATGTGATCGTCAAATCAAAAGGGTCGTTCCCGTTTGTCTCGGGATATACCGAGCCCGGACTTCGTGCCCCGCGTGCGGCGAATCTGGTGGATATCTTCGGACAAAACAATCGGGTCTCGATGCGCACCTCGAGGACGTTGTGGGAGGGTGCGAGCCTTGAGGTCAACTGGAACGTCGNNGAACGTCGGCTGGTCGTACAACGTCAACAAGACTCTCCAATCGGACTCCACCGGCATCCCGATCGAGAACAACCGCGTCGTCAGCGGCGATGTGGATCGTTCGTATTTGACCTTCCCACCGATCCTCTTCTTCAAGTTCTTCCGGACAAGCATCGAGGACGTACAGAAGCGCTACGAAGAAATGCGGGTGGATGTTGGTGATGAGCGACCCTCGGATGCCAAGCTCGCCCAGGCATTCGAAGATGGCCTCGAAGCTGCCCCGTTCTTGAAGAGCCTGCTTGGAAACATCGTCCCGAGGCCGAACTGGTCGCTTCGATGGGACGGCTTGGAGAAGTTTCCCCTCCTGAGCAGTGTGGCCACGCGCGTCAGCATGGACCATAGCTATACTTCAGGATATAAGCGTCGATGGAAGATCTCCCCGAACGGCGACGAGGTGACCGAAAGCCAGCAAGTCTCCTACGGTTTTTCGCCGCTCGTGGGTCTCAACCTCCAGTTCAAAGAGGTTCTCAAAGGAAACTTCGGAGCTGCATTTCGGTTTAGCACTTCGACAAACTACGATCTTACACCTGCAGCGCAGAACATTCTTGAATCGAACACGACCGACATCACCATCACAGGGAGTTTCGCCAAGCAGGGCTTCGAGATCCCGTTTTTCGGGCTCTCCCTTTCGAACGATCTCGACCTGAGTTTTTCGTACAGCTACTCCAAGAACGCTCAACGCGTCTACGATATGAAGGCAGTCAACTTCAAGAAGGAAGGAACGCCGCGGGAGGGATCGAGCCGGACAATCCTCGAGCCGCGCATCCGGTACATCCTCAGTTCTCGCGTCACGGCGTCCGTCTACTACAAATACTCCAAGACGAAACCCGATGAAGGCGGCTCGCGCATCCCCGGGCAGACGATTAACGAAGGAGGCCTGGACATTCGGGTGGCGATCCAGCCGTAGATGAGAAATCGGAGATGGGGTCGAAAGGACCCGGCATCGCCCACTCGCTTCGTTGATTCTCGGAGCTTAAATACCTAATTTGGTTTTACCGAATTCTTCAGTGAACGGTATCGATGATCATGAACAAGCGCATTCTGTGGGTCGACGACGAGATTGACTTGCTGCGGGCGCATCTGCGTCTTCTCGAGCAGAAGGGCTACGCCGTGGATACGGCCACGAACGGAGAGGACGCCGTCCAGCTCGTAAAAGCGAAGGGGTACGACCTGGTCTTCCTTGACGAAATGATGCCGGGCATGGGAGGGCTCAGCACCCTCTCACAAATCAAGGACTGCGATCCGAATATCCCCATCGTGATGGTGACGAAAAACGAAGCCGAGAGCTTGATGGAGGAAGCGANNGATCAGCGACTATCTGACGAAGCCGGTTAATCCCAGCCAGATCCTCATGGCGTGCAAGAAGTTTCTGGAGGCGAAGAAGATCACCAGCGAGCACGTGTCGAGGGACTATGCCCAGGAGTTCCAACAGATATCGCTCGCGTTGATGAACCCGCTCGACCACGAGGACTGGTGCGATCTTTATGTCAAACTGACGAACTGGGATCTCGAGCTCGATGAGCATCCGGAGCTCGGGCTGCGGCAGACGCTGCTTGACCAGAAGCGCGAGTGCAACGCAGAATTCGGCAAGTTTGTAGAACGAAACTACAAGGATTGGATCGAGCAAACCGGCAACCGTCCGGCCCTCTCAACCGATATCATCGAGAAGTTCGTCGTTCCGGAGTTCGACAAGAACGCCGCCGTGTTTCTGTTCGTGGTCGACTGCATGCGCCTCGATCAATGGATCATGATGGAGCAATTGCTGGGGGAGTACTTCTCGTTCCAACGCTCTTATCACTACAGCATTCTCCCCACGGCCACACCGTATTCCCGAAAT
>DMMN01000173.1:0-4198 GCA_003453835.1 Bacteroidota bacterium
CGTACGCGCTAACAGGTCTAGAGAAATCATCCCCCCGTGGCAGAATCCGCCTGATCAAGTCGGTCGCTGACGGCGATTTGTCGATCACCCCAGGGTTCATCGATGAGATGAACTTCTGCCTCGATTGCCAGGCCTGCGAGACGGCCTGTCCAGCCGGAGTGAAGTACGGTTCCCTTGTCGAAGCAGCCCGCGCCCAGATCAGTGACCAAGGACGCGAGACTCTGAGCAGGAGAATGTCAAAGAGGATTTTGCTGGATTGGTTGTTCCGCAAACAAAGCCGGCTCAAGATGTTGGCTCGTGGTCTTCGGCTGTATGAAGGATTCGGTTTGAAGCGGTTGGTTTCGCGGTCGGGCTTGCTCAAGGTGATTTCAAATAAGCTCCATCGCCTACAGCCATTATCTCCGACAATCTCAGATCAATTCTCGAGCGATACTCTACCGGAAATCATCCGGCCAAAGGGAAGACCCCGCTTTCGAGTCGGCTTCCTTACGGGCTGTATTATGGATGTTGCCTATGCAGATGTCAACCTTGACACCATCAAACTACTGCTTCATCACGACTGCGAGGTCGTGATCCCGAAGGGACAGGCCTGCTGCGGATCGCTTCAGGCGCACAACGGGGAGCGGAGTGCGGCTCGACGAATGGCGCATGCGAATGTCGATATCTGGGGAAGCGCAAATGTGGATTTCATCGTCATGAACTCGGCTGGCTGTGGTGCCTTTATGAAGGAGTATGGCCACTTGTTCAATGACGATAGAGACATTGCGGAGAAAGCAGCGACCATCTCACTTAAAACAAAAGACATAACCGAGTTTCTTGTAGAAACCGGATTCAAAGGGGACAAGCAATCAGACACAGACTGGCTCAAGGGAAAACGCGTGACGTATCACGATGCGTGTCACTTGGTCCATTCACAGAGAATCAGCAGGCAACCGAGAGAGTTGCTTCAAGCAATCTCAGGCATAGAATTTATCGAGCTACCGGAATCGACTTGGTGTTGCGGAAGTGCTGGGATCTATAACATTGATCGGTACGATGACTCAATGAGGTTCTTGGAACGTAAGATCACCAACATCAAGAAGATTCGTCCGGATATCATAGTCACTGGAAATCCTGGCTGCTTGCTCCAGATGCAGCACGGACTTGAGCGTGAAGGAATGAACATCCAGTTGATGCATACGGCCACCTTTCTCCGGAGGGCTTGTGCACTCTAGACCGCTTTGCGCTTACCTTTCGGGTGGGATGGAGTATGCCCGCGGTGAGGGACGAGGTTGGCGAAGCCGAATGGAGAAGTGGCTGAATCTGAAGCTTGGTCACACCGTCTTCAATCCGAATGTCGTGAGCCGAAAGTACCTTGCAACCAGGATACCGGGAAAGAACTTTCGGCTACTGAAGTCCCGCGATATTGCAGCGTACACTCGAATCGCGCGGGGTATCGTGAATCTCGACAGCAAAGAGATAGCTTATCGATCGGATTACTTGATCTGCTTCTGGGACCGCAGCGCGCAGCAGGGAGCAGGCACAAAAGGAGAGGTCACNNTCGTTCGCGGAACTCAAAGCCTACCTGCTTCGAAAATATGATGTCCGTCGCTGAGAATGACCCTGAAGATAATATAAGCGACACAAGTGAAGTGATGACTAGATAAGTTCTAACCTCAAACGTTTTCATTGCTTGCTAGAGCAAGACTCTTTACCTTATCCGCAGTCGCTGTCGCCCGTAAATCACAAATGAAGGAGAGATAGCCATGTATATCACGATCAAACGACGTGACTTTTTGAAATCTGCGACTCTCGCCGGGGCGGCAGCCCTTGTGGGTGAAAGAATGGGAGCACTAGGAAAGCTGAATGCTCAGACATTGAGTCCCGTGAAACCCGTCGTCATCTCAAGCGCCAACGGCCTTGTTGCCACGGCGAAGGCCATGGAAATGATACAGAATGGCTCTGACGCCCTGGACGCGGTCATAGCCGGCGTCAATATCGTCGAAGACGATCCAAACGACAACAGCGTTGGATTTGGGGGACTTCCAAACGAGGATGGAGTTGTTGAGCTCGATTCCTCAGTCATGCACGGGCCCACTGCTAGAGGGGGTGCTGTGGCGTCGATTCGAAACATCAAGAATCCGTCTAAAGTAGCCCGGCTCGTGATGGAACGAACAGACCACGTGCTGATCGTCGGCGAAGGGGCACTTCGGTTCGCGAAAGCTCATGGATTCAAGGAAGAGAATCTGCTGACCGATGAATCGCGCCAGGCGTGGCTCAAATGGAAAGAAGATGTCAGCTCAGAAGATGATTGGCTCCCACCGCACAACCTGGAATCGAAGGATGTCGGAGAAGGAATCAAGTCGGCCATTCGAAACACGGGAACGATCAATTGCGATGCACTCGATCTGAAGGGAAACATCTCCGGAGTTACGACGACAAGCGGACTGTCGTGGAAGATTCCCGGGAGAGNNCGAAGAACATCTGCACGGCACGATCAACTGCGACGGCGTGAACGCCAGGGGCGACGTCTGCGGCGTGACGACGACCAGCGGCCTGGCGTGGAAGATTCCGGGGCGGCTGGGCGACTCGCCGATTCTCGGCGCCGGGCTCTACGTCGACAACGAAGTTGGAGCGGCCGGATCGACGGGGAGGGGAGAAGCAAACCTCCTTGCATGCAGTAGTGTTATGATTGTTGAATATATGCGGCAAGGGAAATCACCCCAGGAGGCATGTTTGATGGCGTGCAAACGGATCGTGGAACAGACAAAGATGAAGCGCCTTCTCGACGAGAGCGGTCGCCCAAAGTTTGGCGTCAATTTCTATGCAATCAACAAGAAAGGAGAGTACGGCGGCGCATCGATTTGGAGCGGAGCAAGATTCGCCGTGAACACGGGGGAAAAGAAGAGTCGGATCGAAGAGTGTGCCTACCTCTACAAACGGGAGGCCCGACGATAGACTGAATGCCGTGGCCGCTCGCTTTCGTTCTGACCATTTTCGCTCCGCTCGCTGCAATCAACTACTATGTCGGCAGGAGATTGCTCGACGCTATCGTTGAAGTCTTTCGCCAGCCCAGGCAGAAGGTTCGGTGGATACTTACGCTCACGCTGGTTTACCTGAACCTTTTGCCGGTTGTGTTTCTGATCTCCTATCTCCTTCAAGGAAGGACCTCTGCTGTTGCTTTCTCCGGCGAAATTCTGCTGGTCGATCTCCTGCTGACGTACCCGTTTTGGATCGCACTTATCATCACTGTTCAGCTTTTCCTGCTCTTCGCACTCATGGAAGGGTTCAAACTCCTTCTCTTCCCCCTTTACAAATCCCATAAAGTTCGTTGGCTGGCACGTGAAAGATACATCCTCCTCGTTGCTTCCGGAGTCGTGACCCTTTATTCACTCATCACGATCTTTGCCGATACATGGCTCATAAGAGTCACTGAACACACAGTAAAACTGCCGGCTCAGTATNNATTCTGCCCTTGATGGTGTGAAGATTGCACAGATCTCCGATGTCCAGGGCGATGCCCGGACAACGGAACGGAAGCTGAACGATTTTGTTGAGAAGGTAAACGCGCTGCAACCAGACCTCATTCTGTTCGCGGGAGATGTGATCACATCGGGAACGAAGTACATCGAACAGACCGCCGGTATCCTCCAAGACTTGCGGGCGCCCTACGGCGTCATCGCCGCTGTCGGTGACCATGACATCTTCGCCGGCAAGTCAAAGGTTCTTCAAGCTTTGCATACCTCCGGAATCAAAGTCCTTGAGGATACTACGATCCGGTTGTCTCTCCGCAACACGGACGTGAATCTCTCGGTCGTGACATACACGTACGGCCGGCGACCTGATCGTGGCGATCTCGAGCAGCTTCCGATAGGGCCTGGGGAGTCATACCGGCTTATGCTGGCGCACCAACCGGCACAGAGGCTTGTGGGGTTTGCAGCCGAGCGTGGATTTCACCTGTTTCTTGCCGGACACACTCACGGAGGTGGTATTGCCTTTGGGATTCCCGGCTTGTTTCTCGTGGCGCCGGCGACTTTCGAAGGTCCGTATGTAAGCGGTAGCTACCGCCTGGAGAACATGATCATCAGCGTAACGAACGGACTTGGCTTCACGCTCGCCCCAGTTCGATATCATGCTCCCGCCGAGATCACTCTGCTCACTTTGAGAAAGTGAAACTTTAGAAATTACTCACTGGCGTTACGCAAAACAAGAATCGTGG
>DMMN01000173.1:4208-38617 GCA_003453835.1 Bacteroidota bacterium
GTCAGGGAGAGGGGCGGGGGTGTGCGCTTTTCGCTGAGAAAGAGTGAACATGTTCTTTGGCGGGTGCATTTGCGTAACGTCGGTTAATAAGATCTCGACCTGTCCGCCAGGCAATTCACGCGCGATTGGAGTGTTTTCGAAGGATTTCGTTTTCGGGATGAGGAAGGAATGGCAGAAGACTCTTCGCATGTCCGGCACACACAATCGTCCACTTCGGTAGCGTCCGCCGTGGACGTTTCTGGTCGCTTTCTGGCATTGATGTCGGGCACAGACGGCCAGGATCTTCTAAGGAGGATGTCCACAAACGATCTATCTCCGCTCTCAGACGGCATTCCGCTCTCGACTATTCTCACAAGCGAAAAGGGACGAATTATTGACGTCCTTAGCGTCATCAGACTCGATAGGCAAAGATTGCTGCTCATTGGTCAGTCGTTCGACACTGCCAAGGTTATCCAATGGCTGGAGAAGTTTATCATCATGGAGGATATAAGAATTGATCTTCTAAGCGAATCGTACTCGCATCTCCTGCTCTACGGTAACATTGAAGATGTGGAAGTGCCGGAGAATTATCGGAGGGGAAACTCCCTCAGACCCGAAATCGAAGAGTTGAATGGTGCCCTTGGACCCGGACCTCTTGTCTACAGTGACGCTTGGGGATCAGTCGTTTTTTCGCATATTCTCTTCGGGCCGTCCCATCAGGGCGAGATTGAAAACTGGCTCAAGGAGCATCGCGTCCGCCGCACCACAAGGGATGATTTTGAACACTTCCGGATTCGAAATGGCGTCCCCGCCAGCCCAAATGAGTTGTCTGAATCGTACAATCCCTTGGAAGCCAATTTGAAGAACCTTGTTAGCTGGACTAAAGGATGTTATATAGGTCAAGAAGTTATCGCGCGGCTCGAAACGTACAAGAAAGTTCAGCGGAAGCTTATGAGAGTCGAAATGGAGGAGCCGCCTTCGTCCCTTCCCGTTCCGCTGTACTCTCCTGACGGTGATGCCGGCATCTTGACAAGTGTGTCGGTCGATCCATCGGACCAAGGAACCTACGGTCTTGCTTATGTGAGAATCCCAGCTTCTCAAGGTAACGGAGCATGGTACTTGAATTCGAAGGGAGAAAGAGTGGCTGTCATCTTCAGCGCTGTTTGATTGAGGCCAATGAGAGGATGTGTGTCTACCTATGAGCGGGTGAAGGAACAATCGAAAGGTCAAGTAGGATCGAAAAGCCAGAAGTATCATAAACGATCAAATAGGAATCTGACGTGGGCAAGCCAATAGCAAGAGTGCCAAAAGCGTACAAGAACCTTGAATTTCTCAATAGCCCAGATGCCAGGGTCATTCGACTCATCTCTGAGTTTTTGGAGCCGCTAAGTCGCTTCCGCCGCCAGAATCTGAAGGACACGATAGTCTTCTTTGGATCGGCCAGAACAAGATCGCGAAGGGAGTCTCTTAGACGACTTCGGGAGCTAAGGAGCTCCATTAAGAAAGCCAGGAAGATCTCTTCAACCTTAAAGAAACAAATGGAGACAGCTCAAGTCGATCTGGAGATGTCACGATATTACGAGGAAGCCGTCATCCTCTCCGGGATGTTGACAAACTGGTCGATGCGGCTTCATCCTCACCGGCGGTTTGTCATCTGCTCTGGCGGCGGACCCGGTATCATGGAAGCTGCAAACAAAGGTGCTGTCATGGCGGGAGGAAAATCCGTGGGCCTGAATATAAGCCTTCCTTTTGAACAGTCTCCCAATCCCTACATTTCCGACGAGTTGAATTTCGAATTCCACTATTTCTTCATGCGCAAGTTTTGGTTCGTCTACCTTGCAAAGGCATTGGTCATGTTCCCTGGGGGATTTGGGACATTGGATGAGCTCATGGAGGTCCTTACTCTCCTCCAAACCAAAAAGATCAAGAAGAAAGTCACGGTTATCCTCTATGGAAGGGAGTACTGGAATCGCATCATCAACTTCGATGCTCTGGTGAAACTTCGAATGATCAGCCCAAACGATATGAAGTTNNATTCACCTGATGAGGCGTTCGAGCATCTCGTGCATGAACTGAGGCGGAACTATCCGAAAGAGACGGCCGAATCCTCCACTCTGGGTTAGGACGCCGCTCTGACCTCTGACTTGGTGTTGAATTGGCGGATCGTGATGAAGGTAGGTCGACCAAGGCGCTTGTGGTAGTCGGCCGAAAAAAAACGCCGATGCATTGAGTCTGAATCCTTAATTCACTAGATTAGGGCCATCGAGTTTCGTCCTCACTATCTTCTTCGGGAAGATCGTTTGTTCTTTGGGGGTGACTTGGCTNNTGCCAACTACAACTACGCACTGGCCGCTTAACATAGCTTAGGCGACCCGTTCCTTTTGTTTTTTGCCCATCGGGAGCATGAGGAACGTCGACAATGATGGGATAGCCCGATTCCGTTCGCAGGGGAGTCGGATGAAGCCGCCGAAAGCGGTCAACCTGCGATAGTGGGCAGCCAATCCCGTCTGCCGGAGTTTCTGCCCGCGAATCCAAAATGGCAGAATATATACGTAAACGTTTTGAGAGTCTTCTCTTCGGACCGGGGTTCGACTCCCCGCACCTCCACAATCCCGGCCCTCGTCCAACCGACGAGGGCCTTCTGATATCTATCCACCCTAACGCGCCATTGCCACAAACCATCCTCGTAGTCGACGATGAAACGGATATCCTCGAACTTCTCAAATACAATCTTGAGAAGGAGGGATTTCACGTCCTGACAGCTCGTGACGGGAAAGAGGCGCTCAATAAGATCAAGCAACGACCAGACCTGGTTGTCCTTGACATCATGATGACGGAGATGGACGGCTGGGAGGTGTGCAAGACGATCCGCCGTAATCCCGCAACAAGTTCGATTCCGATCATCTTCCTGACCGCCAGGGATAGCGAGGTCGATGAAGTGACGGGTCTTGAACTTGGGGCTGACGACTACATCAGAAAACCGGTAAAGGTACGAACGCTGATTGCGAGAGTGAAGAGACGACTCAAGCAACGCACGTCCGATACGGCTTCCGCAACGTCCACCATCATTCAGGTAGGAGAGATGGAGATTCACTGCGAGAACTACGTCGTGAAGATTCGAGGGAAAGAGATCTTCCTTCCGAAAAAGGAGTTTGAAGTCTTGCTCTTCCTCGCACGTCACCCTGATCGGGTCATTCGTCGCGAGACTCTTCTCAATGAAGTCTGGGGAGCGAACGTGTATGTCATCGATAGGACCATAGACGTTCACGTACGCAAGATTCGTGAGAAGATCAAAGAATTTGCCGCTCATATCGAAACCGTGAAAGGGGTGGGGTACCGTTTTAAGAAGGACATGTGATGAAAACGATTCGATCGAAGATCACCCTCACCTATATCCTGCTCTCCCTCGTCGTCGTTTCCCTCCTCGGCTTTGTCCTGAGTTACGAGATCGAAAAGTACTTCTACCAACGATTGCTCTCGCAACTGCAAACCGAGGCGGCGACCATCGACGAAACCTTGAAGGATTCGATCCGGCACGGCGAGTCGCTGCAGCGAAGCGTCGCCCACCTCCACACGCTCTCGTCCACATCCAAGTTCCGTATCACGCTCATCGACGCATCAGGTCGGGTGCTCTTCGAATCGTGGGTCGCGGATTCGCTCATCCCCGCACTCGAGAATCACGCTGATCGCAAGGAGGTAGTCCAGGCTCGTGAGGCCGGAGCCGGATCCGATCGACGTCACAGCAAATCGACTGGTGAAGATCTTGTCTATGTCGCGCTTCGTGTCAACCGGCAACAATACGAGGGTTCTATTTTTCCCGAGCTTGGATTTGTTCGCGTCGCTGTAAGTCTCCGTGAGGTGACGGAAGCGGTTGGGGAGATACGGCTTAATGTGTTCGGGGCTGCAACGATTGTCCTTCTCGTCATGACCATCGTGAGTCAATTTCTCGCCTACAGGATTTCAAAGCCGCTGATCGAGATCAGCGAGGCCGTCAGGGACATAAAAGCGGGTAACTTGAACCGCAGGTTGCCGATTCGTTCGGATGACGAGATAGGACGACTCGCAGAACTTATCAACAGCATGACAGAAACAGTAAGAGACGATATCGAGCAGTTGAAAAAGCTCGAACGCGTCCGGAGCGAATTCCTGGGCAATGTCTCGCACGAGCTTCGCACTCCGATCTTCTCGCTCAAAGGTTTTCTGGAGACGCTGCTCGATGGGGCCCTCGATGATAAGAACGTCAACCGGTCGTTCGTCGAAAGAGCTTACAATCACGCATCAAGGCTTGATTCTCTCTTGTCGGATCTTATTGATATCTCCCGGATCGAATCGGGGGAGATGAAGATGAGCTTCCGCTATTTCGATATCACTGCCTATCTCCGACATCTCGCTGATGACCTCACGCACGAGGCATCGAAAAAGAATCAAACCCTGACGCTTAATATGCCGTCGAAGGAAGTTGTGGTTTATGGTGACAAGGAGCGCCTAACTCAGGCGCTGGGAAATATCCTCGACAATGCTATCAAGTACAGTCAGGCCGGTGCAACAATCATTGTGAGCGTCGTGGAGAACGAGGAGACTGTCTCCATCTCGGTCTCGGATTCAGGTCCCGGAATATCAGCAGAGCACCTCCCACGAGTGTTTGAGCGCTTTTACAGAGTAGACAAAACCCGTTCGAGGGATGTAGGTGGGACCGGCCTGGGGCTTGCCATCACGAAACACATTGTCGAAGCACACGGCAGTAAAATCGGGATTGAAAGCGAGGTCGGAAAAGGAACGACGTTTTCTTTCGATCTGAAAAAATGATGGCCATCTCCTCCTCGGTTCGTCCGGCACTCCTGCCCGCGCTCCCGCCCTCCTCCTTGATCTGGTGCTCGATCATGAAGATTCAATATCCGTAACTGCTCAGCTTGACTTATTGCCCACTAAACACGCTAATTACACGAACGTTAAAACCGATCAGAGAGCTTTTTATATGCTGAAACAAATCATTTCGCGTTTTCCGCGCCTGCCCCGACAATTCTCCGGTCGGGGTCTTTCGTGGGCTGAAAAGTGTCTTTTCTTTACAAGTTTTTTTCCGCTGAGCAGATACCAATATCCTCGGAAATACTGAATCAGCGTCTCCGCCTGGTTCCCGGCAACCCCTTAACCCCTCATAGATGTCGAGCAGTGTATGTATCCCCCACAGCCAGTCCGCACTTTTCCTCGTGTAATCCAGCCTGAATGCCTTAACAAATCCTTAACACTCAGTTAATATTCAGCTAATGCATTTTCGTTTATTGTGCAGCGCAGGGATAAACCCATAAATCATCGGGAGACAGAATGAAAGAGATCATACTCGTGTTTTTCATCTTATTGCATGCGAAATCACTCGCACAAGAGAAAGACAGCATCGCGGCCGCCCTGCGCGCGCAATTCTCCAATATGAAGGGGCAGGTCGAAGGATTGGACGAAGCAATGGCCGAAGTCAAGAGCACCGTCGACATGCTTCGGAGAATAAAACTCAGCGGTTATATTCAATCCCAATTTCAAGCGGCAGAGGGGGACGGAATCGGCACATTTGCAGGAGGAAATTTTCCTTCCGGAGTTCATTCCCGGTTCCAAGTACGGAGAGGTCGACTGAAAATGACCTACGACAACAATCTCACCACATTTGTGCTGCAACTCGACGTCACACAGAACGGAGTTGGCATCAAAGACGCATACGCTTCCGTCAAAGAGCCCTGGCTTCGAATGGTCAATCTCACGGCAGGCGTCTTTGACAGACCTTTTGGCTTTGAGGTGTCCTACTCCTCAAGCACCCGCGAGACGCCTGAGCGAACACGTTTGTTTCAGACGCTCTTCCCGGGTGAACGCGAACTCGGGGCCAAGATCGAAATCGCTCCGCCGGAATCCTCGCCGCTCTCCATTTTCAATCTCAAAATCGGACTCTTCAATGGGGTGTTGAGCACGGCAAACGAAAACGACAACCAGAAAGATCTTATCGGAAGGGTGGGAGCTCAAATCCCATTTCCGGAGGAGGGACTCGCCCTCGACGGCGGCCTCTCGCTGTATGCGGGGAAAGTCCGAAGCAACTCGCGACATGTCTATGAGGTTCAAGAGGGGGAGCAACACTTCCTTGTGGATTCAACGAGCGGAAACGTCGGCTCGTATTTCTCGAGGACATATCTTGGCGGAGATATCCAGATCTACTATGATGCCCCTGCAATCGGCGGCCTCTCGATTCGGGGGGAGTACATCGTGGGAGAACAACCGGGGAGCGCGAGCTCAAGCGGATTCTACAATCCCGGATCGATCACGACACCACTGTACCGGAGAAACTTCGCGGGATGGTACCTGTCCCTCGTCCAGAATCTTGGGGAACGAAATCAACTTCTGGTGAAGTACGATGAATACGACCCCAATATCGACGTGAAAGGGGAGAGGATTGGCGAGCTAGGGAGAAACTTGACGATCGCCGACATCAAGTACGCAACACTCGGAATTGGCTGGGTTTATCACTGGGATTCCAATGTCAAGCTCACTCTCTACTACGATGTTGTCAGGAACGAATCAGTCAGTGCAAGCGCGACCGCGGCAGCACTCATACCCTACAAGCAGGATATCAAGGACAACGTTACTACCATTCGGCTACAGTACAAGTTCTAGTGCTGTTCCGAACAGATGATCTCTTATTCCATACGGCACGAGCTCCCCACACCATAACGGAGGCTTTCAAATGCGATACTTCTTCTATCTCTTTCTCACCGCGTTCTTCACACTCTTGGCGCAGGCTCAAACCGAGACCATAACGGTCAAAGGATCGGACACAATGGTCATCCTTGCCCAACGTTGGGCGGAACTCTATATGTCCAAGTTTCCAAACGTGACGGTGCAGGTGACGGGAGGCGGCTCCGGTACGGGCATTTCGGCCCTCATCAACGGAACGACCGATATCTGTAATTCATCTCGTCCAATAAAACAATCGGAACGAGAAAAACTGAAACAACGCTTTAGCAGCCTCGGAGTTGAAATCAAATCGGCAAAGGACGGCCTGGCGGTCTATGTCCACGAATCGAATCCTGTCCGAGAGCTTTCAATTCAACAATTGAAAGCCATCTATACGGGAAAGACGATAAACTGGAAGGAACTCGGTGGGCCAGACGCGAGAATCATTCTGTATAGTCGCGAGAACAACTCAGGCACCTATGTCTACTTCAAAGACAATGTTCTCGAAGGGGATGATTTTGCAGCCGCAACGATGAATATGCCCGGGACAGCGGCCGTGGTCAATGCCATCTCAAAAGACAAGTTCGGAATTGGATATGGCGGCGCAGCGGGNNCCCGATCTCACGGTATTTGTATCTCTACACTCGGAGCCGCCCGACCGGCACATTGAAACACTTCATCGACTGGGCGCTCGGAAGCGAGGGCCAGGAAGTGGTTTTGAAGGTCGGGTATTTCCCGGTCCGATGACGATCTTGGGGTAGGATTGCCGCAGAGAAGAGAGCTTTACAACCACGCCGGGGACAAATGCATAAGGGACAGAGGACACAGTTGGGACAAGACAGAGAAGTCGTCGAGAAAGTCCATCGGCCGACTCTTGAGCTTGGCATTACAGGGGGGCCGCATTCGCAGCGCGACGGCGAAGACCGTGGGCGGGATCCACTCTGGTGGAAAAAGAGATTGCGATTAAGTGAATTCCTGGCCGAAAAGCTTGTCATGCTCGTTGCGTTTGTCTCATTTGCCTTGATAGTGCTGATTTTCGTGTTCGTATTCCGGGAGACTGTACCGTTGCTTCTCAGTTCCTCGGAGGCAAAGGTTGGCCTGCATCCGCCAGAGGAACAGGAAACCTACGGCGATGTGGCTCCGCTCGTAACAGAGAGGCACCAAACGCCGAAGAGCGAATCCAAAGGAGCCTCGATGGACGTGTCGGGAGAAGGCTCGGCAGATATCAAAAACCTTTCCGGCCCGATGTGGCAGCCTGTCTCGTCACTGCCAAAGTACGGCCTCTTCCCCCTTATCACGGGAAGCATCAAGGTAACGGTTGTTGCAATGGTCATCGCAGCACCGATTGGGGTGCTGGCCGCCCTGTTCACAGCCTCTTTCGCTCCAAGGTGGGCAAAAGAGTTTCTGAAGCCCGCAATTGAAGTCCTTGCCGGCTTTCCATCCGTCGTTATCGGTTTCTTTGCGCTGGTAGTCCTTGCATCCTTCCTGCAGAGCGTCTTTGGATTTCAGTACAGACTTAACGCCTTCGTGGGAGGACTGGCCCTTTCACTCGCGGTCATCCCAATAATCTACACGATATCGGAAGACGCCCTCTCGGCTGTACCGAAAGTACTTACTGAGGCGAGTCTCGCGCTCGGAGCGACGCGCTGGCAGACTGCCTTGTTGGTGGTTCTGCCTGCGGCTACGCCGGGAGTCTTCGCCGCTATTCTCATCGGCATCGGTCGTGCATTCGGTGAGACCATGATCGTCCTGATGGCAACCGGAAACGCTGCGATTCTCTCCATTTCACCGCTCGATCCCGTTCGGACGATGTCTGCCACGATCGGGGCCGAAATGGCGGAGGTCGTCTTTGGAGAAACCCACTACAGCGTCCTTTTCCTGATCGGATTGATACTCTTCATCTTCACGTTCGCGCTCAACGGCATTGCAGAGTTATTCATCCGTCAGCGTCTCCTTAAACGATTCAAGGGGAATTAACAGGTGATTGGCAGAAAATTCCTGGACTTCACGGTCACGACGGTCTCCGCCAGCTCGGCTCTGTTCATCATCCTCATTGTCCTTGTGCTGATAGGAGACATTCTGCTGAATGGGTGGAGCACGCTATCGTGGGAGTTCATTACCGAGAGTCCGATGCAGGGAATGACGGAAGGTGGGATCTTCCCGGCAATCTTTGGAACTTTCTTACTTGTCGTCATCATGTCGTTCGTTGGGGTTCCTATCGGAACCGTCACGGCAATCTATCTTTCAGAATACGCCGGTCAGAAATCGATCTTCGCCAGGGCCATCCGGTTTGCCGTGAATACGCTTGCGGGCGTTCCGGCTATCGTCTTTGGATTGTTTGGTTTAGGCTTCTTTGTTCAATTCGTCGGTGGGGGAGTGGATCAAGTAGTTTCGGGAGGGGCAGAGCTCCGGTGGGGTCAACCAAACATCCTTTGGTCGAGTTTAACAATGGCTCTGCTTACTCTCCCTGTCGTGATCATCTCCGTCGAGGAGTCGATCAAGACTGTCCCTCGCGAACTCCGTGAGGCAAGTCTCGCGTTGGGAGCGACCAAATGGACCACAATTCGAAAGATCGTGCTCCCCAACTCGATAACCGGTATCCTGACGGGTGCGATCCTCGCAGTCAGTCGAGGGGCAGGAGAGGTTGCGCCGATTCTCTTTACGGGGGCCGCATACTTTCTCCCGAAGCTTCCGGACTCCCTCTCCGATCAGTTTATGGAACTTGGATATCACATCTTCATCATGTCGACTCAATCAACAGACGTTGAAGCCACAATCGGAATACAATACGCAACCACTCTCGTACTGCTCGCATTGACGTTTTCACTTAATTTTTCTGCTATCTTCTTGCGCTATAAGGTACGAACCAGATCCGCACACTGAACTTAATGGGATGGACAACGCCAACTACAAAATACGAACACGAGACCTGAGGTTCTTCTATGGGGAAAAGGAGGCACTAAAGGGAATTACCATTGATGTGAAGCCGAACCAAGTCACAGCCCTCATTGGCCCCTCTGGTTGCGGCAAGTCGACATTCCTTCGCTCTTTGAACAGAATGAATGATCTCGTTGAGGGAGCCGTAGTCAGGGGGACAGTTCTCGTCGATCACATCGATATCTATGGGCCCGAGGTCGATGTCGTTGCGCTCCGGAAGAAAGTTGGAATGATTTTTCAGAAGTCTAATCCATTCCCCAAATCGGTTTATGACAACGTCGCTTATGGCCCGCGTGTTAATGGAATTCGAGAGCGCAAGGTCCTGGACGAGATCGTCGAAACAAGCCTCAAGCAGGCAGCTTTATGGGATGAAGTCAGGGATGACTTGTCCAGAAGTGGTCTTGCGTTATCGGGTGGCCAACAGCAACGGCTCTGCATAGCGAGAGCACTGGCGGTTGGTCCAGAGGTCTTGCTGATGGATGAGCCGGCGAGCGCCCTTGATCCATCAGCTACCGCGAAAATCGAGGAGCTCATGTATGTGCTGAAGGAGAACTACACGATCGTCATCGTAACTCATAATATGCAGCAAGCAGCGCGCGTAAGTGATGTTACGGCATTCTTCTACATTGGTGAGTTGATAGAAATGGATGAAACCCGTAAGATGTTTACAAACCCCAGTGTGAAGCAAACCGAGGATTACATTACCGGGCGGTTCGGCTAGCCAAGCTGGATCTTCCCACCCGGTGAAAACCGAAAGGATAAAAATGGCAAGGCACTTTGAGCTTGAGCTCGATCAACTTCGGACGCAACTGATCCGTATGGGAAGTCTGGTTGAGGAGCAGATTGATCTGGCGGTTTCCGCAATCACATCTTCGGATGTGAAGCTAGCCAGAATGATCCTGGAGAGGGATAAGCGGGTTGACGAGTTCGACAACGCTATCGATCAACAATGCATGCGTATCTTCGCACTCGCTCAACCTGTGGCAATTGACCTGAGATTGCTGATGGCGGCTTTGAAGATCAACAACGAACTGGAGCGAATCGGCGACATTGCCGTCAATCTGGCTGAGCGTGTTGAGGCACTGCTCCCGCACGCTGAGTTTGTAAAGGGAACTTCGCTACAAGCGATGGCGACTGCGGCACGCAACATGGTGAAAGATGCAATAGATTCGTTCGTGAACAACGATCCCGCCTTAGCCAGAAAGGTGTTGGAATCAGACGATCTGATCGACAATTTCGACCGTGAGATGTTTATCCAGATGAAGCAGAGTATGAAAGAATCAGCAGTGCATATTGAACCAGCCGCACACATGTTAATCATTTCGAGGCATGTAGAGCGGCTGGCCGACCATGCCACCAACATCGCCGANNTGCCACCAACATCGCAGAGGACGTCATCTTCTTGGTCAATGCCAAAATCATCAAACATCACGCCGATAAATCAGCTTTGTGACAATAGGGAGCGCCTTGCAAGTTGGTGCATTTCTTCTGAGATTGTCCCCAGACAATACTGCGAAAGGTACTGATCGTGAAGATCGAGTTTGCAAAAATGTCGGGTGCTGGGAATGATTTCGTCGTGATCGACAACCGATCGGGCAAAATCAGGAACGTCAAATCGCTTGCTCGTCGCCTGTGTGATCGAAGATGGGGAGTCGGTGCAGACGGATTACTCCTTCTGGAGAAGAGCAATAAGGGCGACTATCGAATGATGTACTATAACGCCGACGGCAGTTATGGAGGGATGTGCGGCAATGGGGGAAGGTGCATCGCCTACTTCGCCTTCCGCAACGAAATCGCCGGAACCGTGCAGAGGTTTGAGGCACTGAATCACATCTACATCGCGAGAATCAAGAGGAATGACGTAGTCCTTGAGATGAAGAATCCACGGAATCTACGAACTGCATTCATGCTCCCAATTGGGAAAAAACGGCTGAAAGCAAACTATGTTGACACGGGCTCGCCACACGTAGTAATTCTGGTGTCCGATGTCGCTCGGAATGTATCGATAGAAGAGCTTGATGTCGTTCAATTTGGTAGACAAGTTCGCCACCATGATATGTTCGCTCCAAAAGGGACGAACGTTAATTTTGTTGAGCTCGGCGAGAATAACCTCTTGAAGATTCGAACGTATGAACGCGGTGTCGAGAATGAAACGCTAGCCTGCGGCACTGGCTCAGTTGCATCTGCTATCGTGGCGAGTGAGTTGCTTAAGCTCAATCCGCCCATTCGCATCGAGCCGAGAAGCAAATCGCTTCTCAGTGTTGATTTCGCTAGAAGCGATAGGGGGATCTGTGACGTGACGCTCACTGGCGGCGCTGAGGTCGTGTTTACGGGTTCGATTGTATTGTAGGGTGACACGACTTGAGTCATTCATAAATCCGGGTTTGAGCGCGCAAATCTCGCGAAAAGCATTTGGAGTTCAGAAACTAGCGGAGTCGTAGAGGTGAATTGAAGAAGACGGGCTTTCGGCACCGGTAATGTTGAATCTCAAGCTCGATCTAGAGGTTATCAGGCACAGTTGCTTCGTACAATAATGTGTATTATGTAAAGCGACTCGTTACTCAAGTCGCCTTTCTGTTGCTGTCACTATTTTTCTCCGATCTCTGATCCTTCATTCCAGCTCCCCCATTGCCCGCGGGATCGAGAGACGATAAGCCTGTCCGGCTTGAATTGTATCTAGAGAAATCAAACCTTCGATTTCCAAGATTGGGTCTTTCTGAACTACGCCCAGTCTCTGGGCGTCGATCTCGTGCTTGGCCGAAAGACGCAAGACTTCGTCGCCTGAGCCAGGCTTTGTGCTAACGACTATTCGGGATTGGTCTTCCCCGAAAAGCAGGAAATCACTCCGGTGCCTGTCTCGGCCATTTAGATAAACTCTTGCACCCACGGCGTCGGGTCCAAGAAAACAGGCTTCTGCGAGCGCCACTGCCAATCCGCCCTCAGAACAGTCGTGGGCCGATCGAACCAGCGTCCTGCCAATCAGCTCAAGACACAAATCCTGTAACCGCTTTTCATAGACAAGATCGATGCTGGGAGCATCACCCAACGCTTTCCCCGTAATCTGGCAAATGTATTCGGAACCACCAACTTCTCCGTCATTTCGCCCAAGCAGGATAATCTCGTCCCCCGGCTCGCGGAAATACGAAGACGTGATCCGTTCATCAGATTCTATGAGCCCGAGCATACCGATGACAGGAGTTGGAAACACAGAAGTCTCCGGACTTTCATTGTAGAAACTAACATTGCCGCCCGTGACCGGCGTACCGAGAATCCTGCACGCATCCCCCATTCCCATGACAGCCTCTTTGAATTGCCAATACACTTCCGGGTTGTATGGATTTCCAAAGTTCAAACAATTCGTTATCGCCAATGGCTTAGCCCCCGTGCACACAACATTCCTAGCAGCTTCCGCTACAGCAATCTGCGCACCTCGTCTTGGGTTCAAGTACACATACCGGGCATTGCAGTCGGTCTTGAGCGAGAGCGACTTCCTCGTTCCCTTTAGTCGGACTACAGCAGCATCCCCCACGTGTGCAACAGTATTTGTCCGAACCATTGAGTCGTACTGTCTGTAAATCCAATGCTTGCTCGCAATGTTCGGGCTCGCCAAGAGCCGTATCAGTGCCTCACTATAGGATTCCGGCTCTGCCAAAGTCCTCGGATCAAAATCACGCACGATCCGAAGGTACTCCGGCTCCCTTGCTTCGCGCTCATAGACCGGCGCCCCTTCACCCAATACCAGAGATTTCGCAGAAACATCTGCCTCTCTTCTCCCACGATGGTGAACAGTCACAGTATCCCCGGCCACGACTTCACCTATCGTAATGGCCGATAAATCCCACTTTTCAAAGATGTTGAGAATTTTTGGATGATTTTCTGGTCTAACCACGAGTAACATCCGCTCTTGTGATTCAGAGAGCATGATCTCGTAGCTCGTCATTTCGTTCTCCCGCAACGGGACCAAATCGAGATTAAGCTTCATTCCGTGTTTGCCCTTAGCACTCATCTCGGTGCTCGAGCAAGTCAGACCTGCCGCTCCCATGTCCTGGATGCCGACAATCAGACCCTCTCTGATCGCTTCGAGGGTCGCCTCCAGCAAGAGTTTCTCCGTGAACGGATCACCGACTTGAACGGATGGCCGCCTAGTATCTGATTCCTCAGAAATCTCTTCAGAAGCGAACGTCGCACCATGGATTCCGTCCCTGCCTGTCGAGGATCCTACAATCATAACCAGGTTGCCTATGCCTTTGGCAACGGCGCGTGCGACAAGGTGATGTTCAACGATCCCAACTGCCATCGCGTTGACCAGTGGATTATTGGCGTAGCAATTATCAAAGTATACCTCGCCGCCCACTGTCGGAACTCCAAAACAATTCCCGTAATCCCCTATCCCCTTGACGACGTTCTTGAAGAGATATCTCACGCGATCATCTTGCAGATTCCCGAAACGGAGGGAATTCAATGCGGCAATCGGACGTGCTCCCATGGTAAAGATGTCCCGGAGAATACCTCCCACCCCGGTGGCCGCCCCTTGATAGGGCTCCACAGCGGAAGGGTGATTATGACTTTCGATCTTGAACGCTACTGCAAGCCCATCACCAATATCAACGAGCCCCGCATTCTCCTCTCCTGCGCTTACCAGCAGGCGTTTCCCGCTGCGTGGGAGCGTCTTGAGCATCGAGATCGAGTTCTTGTAACTACAATGCTCGCTCCACATGACGCTATAGATTCCCAACTCCGTGTGCGTCGGGGTGCGACCCAGAAACAATAGCATCTTTTCGTATTCCTCTTTCGTCAGACCGTGCTCTAGCGCGAGTTCAGCGGTGACCAGAGGTTCAACTGTTCCAACGGCTAGGTTCATATGACGACCATACGCAATGCACCGTGTGTCAGATTATTGGCGACTTCACTCCTCTGAGACGGAGATGAGAGGCTCCCCCTTTTCAACTGGCTTTCGAGATTCAACATGAATCGCTTGGATGGTGCCACCCCTTCCAGCCCTGATCTCGTTTTCCATTTTCATCGCCTCCAATATCAGCAGTCCCTGACCTTGCCGTACCGCTTGTCCGACCTGCACTTCAACCTTGACTATGAGTCCAGGCATTGGAGCTGAAATCACTGTAACCGCAGAAGGACGAACGATATTCTTCAAAAGCGACTTCAGCAAGATGGACCGATCATTCTCCAATGTCACCGAGTATCCTCTACCTCCTATCGCTAGGTGCAGCTTCCTGCCGAGCCCAGTCCCATTGTTGGCATCAACTTGCCCCTCATCGTTCTCAACGTATACGTCATAGACCACTCCATCCAGAATAAGCGAATAGTGTCCGATGCCCAGGCGAGCGACATTGAAGCACTTACGCCTCCCATCAACCAGGACATGATGTTCGTCCTTCTTGACAATCTCCACGGATTGTCCCGCTACTGTGGCAATGACCCTGTCGCTCTTCATTTGGTTCACTATCTTGATGTCAAGGCATTATCCATGCACTAACTGTGACACCTAGGATGTTCATCTATGTCCTTCAAATCGCAGACCTTTCCACCGCCCCTCCCGCCTCGGGCCGATGACTTCTGAGTTACCCTGCGACTGGTGCTCACTCGTCCACAGCAATGCTCCTGCCACTGCTGCTGCAATCTTCTCCTCATCATCTCCGCACGTGAGTCTGGTAGAGTCAAAATGTCTCTCGACAAAGTCAGTGCTGAAGTTTCCATCGATGAAAGACTCGTGCTCCAGAGCGAATCTGCAGAATGGAATAGTGGTTTTTACACCCTGAACCGTGAATTCAGACAGTGCGCGTTTCATCGAACCGATTGCCTCACTTCTGTCCGTTCCCCAAACAATGACCTTTGCCAAGAGTGAATCGTAGTACACCGAAAGTTGATCACCCTCCCGGAAGCCATTGTCAACACGGACTTTCCCTTCAGGGACTTGATATCGGGTAAGAAGACCGGTAGATGGGAAGAAGTTGTTCGCAGGATCTTCTGCACAGATCCTACACTCAATCGCATGACCTCTCACAACGATTTCATTCTGTCGAATCACTAACCGCTCACCACTGGCAACCCGAATCTGCTCTTTTACCAGGTCAATTCCGGTAACGGCTTCCGTAACGGGATGTTCCACCTGAAGTCTCGTATTCATCTCCAGAAAGTAATAAGCTCCCGTTGAATCAACCAGGAATTCCATTGTTCCCGCATTGACATACTGCGCCTCCCTGGCGAGAGCCACAGCTGCCTCACCCAATTCCTTCCGAAATCGGTCGTCTACAATTACTGATGGACTTTCTTCGATGATCTTTTGATGACGCCTTTGAATTGAGCATTCCCGTTCGCCGAGATAAAGTATGTTGTTAAAGGTGTCGGCAAGAATCTGGATTTCAATGTGTCGAGGGGCGTCTATGTACTTTTCAATGTAGATTCGATCATCGCCGAAAGCGGAAAATGCTTCTGACTTTGCCGTCCCAAAGGCGGTATGGAACTCCTCGCGACACTTGACTATTCGCATTCCTTTTCCCCCTCCTCCTGCTGCCGCCTTCAGGAGAACAGGAAATCCAATTCGTTCTGCCGATTCAGTGCCGGTCGACACATCAGAGATCGGATCGAGCGTTCCACTCACTGTTGGAATTCCGAGATGCGTAGCGAGCTTCCGGGCCTCGGTCTTGTCCCCCATCTTTCGAATCGATGCGCCCGTTGGGCCGACAAAGATGATGCCAAGCTCCTCCAAACGCTCGGCAAACACTGGGTTTTCAGACAGAAATCCGTAGCCGGGATGGACCGCATCCGCCTGTGCATCGGTCGCTATCCGCAGTATCTTGTCCAGATTCAAGTAGCTTTCCTGAGGTGAGTTGCCGCCGAGTGGAAAGGCCTCATCAGCTAGTTGAACGTGAAGTGCTTTTCGATCCACCTCGGAGAAGACCGCAATCGAGCGGATCCCCCACTCCTTACACGCCCGAATGACGCGGACGGCAATCTCACCACGATTCGCTACCAGTATTCTTTTGATTGATGGCAAGCTCAGTCCGCAAGTTCAACGACAGTGACACCGGCTCCCCCTTCATTCCATTCACCGAGCCGAAACGACTTCAATCTCACATATGTCTTAAGGAACCCAGTAACTTTCTTCCGGAGAGCACCGGTCCCCTTGCCGTGGATGATATCGACGCGATGAAGTCCAGCGGCAACGGCGTTGTCAAGAAAATTCTGGATGATTGGGATAGCTTCATCTCCCATTAAGCCTCGAACATCGATTTCGTTCTTCGCCTCGATCAAATAGAGCTGATGTCCCTTGTCGGAACTGGAGGTCTTCTGCCGCCGCTCCTTCTTCAGATCCTGTATGTTGACTCGTAGTTTCCCGTCGCCCCACAACACCGTTGCCATTGACTCCTTCAAAGCCACGATTTCCCCTGTCTCAGAGCCGCCCCTGAGCCTGACCGTGTCGCCCACCACAAAGTTCGACAGTTCATCGTGCTTCTCCTCCGATTTCAGCGCCGCAACATCCTCGGCAAGTCTTTGGACATTCTCCCTCGCAATCTTCACTTTCGCCTTCTCGGCGGCTGACTCCCGAATTTCCTTCACCGACCTTTCGATCAGCGAATGAGCTCCCTTCACGATCTCTTCTGCCTCACTTACAGCTTTTCTTTTGATATCACGTAACTCAGTCTTAAGCTCCTTGACCCTGTGCTCGTAGACCTCAACAAGCTTGTTTAGTCGATCACGCTCTTGAGAGACCTCTTTGATTTGCTCTCGATATGATTGCGACTGTCTCTCAAGGTCCGAGAGGAGATGGTCGAGTTTCACTCTATCGTCGCCAACAAGCTCACGAGCACGATCCGTAATCGAAGAGGGTAATCCGAGCCTTCTGGCCAACTCTAAAGCATAGCTGCTCCCAGGGACTCCCATTCTGAACTTGTAGGTCGGGCGCAAGTCATCTTGGTCGAACTCCATCGAACCGTTCACGATACCGGGTGATTCGTGGGCGAACGCCTTCAGCATGCCGTGGTGCGTTGTGGCGATTGTCAAGGTTCCACGGTCAGTTAGGTCTCTCAGAATCGAGGCCGCCAAAGCGCCGCCTTCCGCCGGATCTGTCCCTGCACCGATCTCATCGATCAGGACAAGGCTCTGAGAGGAGGCTTCAGCCAGAATACGCCGAACGCTGTGTAAATGGGAGCTGAACGTGCTCAGGTCATCCTCAATTGACTGGTCGTCCCCGATATCGGCAAAGATATTGTCGAGCACGCACAACTCAGATTCGGAGGCTGCGGGTAGATGAATGCCTGCTTGCATGCAAAGGCACAATAGTCCTACAGTTTTCATGGCAACGCTCTTGCCACCCGCATTCGGGCCGGTGATAATGAGTGTGAGCGCATCTCCTCCCAATTCCAAATCGAGCGGAATAACGTCGTCGCGAGAATGTCGCTGGAGGAGAACAGGATGCCTTGCCTGGAGAAGGCGTACCTTCCTGGCGTCTAAGACTTGTGGTGGATTGCCAAGAATCTCAATTGAATATTTAGCTTTTGCAAATAAGATGTCNNGCTAGCTGGAGCTCACGAAGCCCATTGTTGAGATCGAGCGTTTCTGCGGGCTCGATGAAGACTGTCGCGCCACTTGATGAGCTGGAGTGGATGAAACCTGGAACATGATTCTTGTGCTCCGCCTTGATGGGAATAACCATGCGTCCATCGCGCGTGGTTATGATCTCCTCTTGGACAAGTTCTTTTTCCGAGACCCGTCTGAGTATGCCTTCCAATCGCTTTCGTAGGCTCTCTGCAGCCGAAATCATTTCCTGTCGTATCCGAGCCAACTCTTTGCTGGCTCGATCCTTAACCCTCCCTTCTTCATCGATGCACTCAAAGATGTTGAACTCAAGGACCTTGTCGTGATAAAGGCCGGCAGCGATCTTCTCCAAACCTCTGCAAGCACTCCGACGCTTGGAAATGAATCCCGAAAGTACTCGAGAGGCCCGTAGCGTCGAGGCGATGTCGAGCAACTCTCGAGGCGACAAGAAATGGTTCTCAATTGCGGATTTTCTGATGGCGGGAAGGATTCTCTTGATCCCATCGAGGGGAACAATTCCCTCGCTGACAAGGAGAGATTTCGCCTCGGAAACAAGGTCGAGTTCGGCCTGAATCCACTCTTTGTTTGTTGAAGGAACGATTGAGCCTACAACATCGCGGGCGGGGTCGGAGACGGCGAGTTGCCGTATTCGTTCGAGGATTTTGTCAAATTCAAGTTTCCTAAGGGCAGCGGAAAAATCAGCCATCAAGTAGCTAACACTCTTTCACTTCGGCTTTTTCTTGGTGAGCGAGTCCAGTTTTGCATTGGACGATTTAATGCCCTCCTCGATCCCCTTCAGATACTTGACATTCTCGCTCTCCTTGGGCTCTGGGGCGGGGCTGGTGATCTTCTCCAACTTCTCCTGTGCTTCAGGCAATGCCGTCGTGGCAAAATCGGAGATCCGCGGCGCAAGGGAAATCAGGGTGCCGTAGAGCCGAGATTCCTTTGCAGTTTTCCGATCCGGGACGCCTTTCAAAGAAAACACGACGAGGACAACGCTAACGACTAACATTCCTTCGAAGAGGCCGAGGCTAGCGCCAATGATACGGTCGGCAATGCCGCCTATTTTGTACCGTTTCGCGAAAAGGCGGTAGAGGAGGGATTGAATCAGGACAATTGCAAAGAAGATGATAAGATACGCCTGCATCGGCGCATCCGTCGGATCCACTGAAAGTGAATCGCGCAGGACGGCCGACAGATCGTTTCTCAGAAGCTGGGCAAGGAACATTGCGGCAACGACGGAGGCAACTGCAACAAGCTTTCGGACCAGACCGTCTCGGAAACCGAGCAACGCAAATAGGATAAGGGGCAAGATGAACGCAAAATCCAGCAGCATAGGCTATCCCCCCAGCTTTGCCTTGACAATCTCTTGAACAGTTTTGCCGTCGAACTTACCTTTGAGGTCTCTCATCGCCAGTGGCATCACTTTGCCGAAGTCCTTGGCAGTTGTGGCTCCCGCGTCAACGATAATTTGCCCGATCAGACGCTCGGCATCTTCGCGTGATACTTGCCGGGGCAGATACGTGGAGATGATGTCAAGCTCCCGGCGTTCCTGTTCCGCCAGATCCGTGCGCCCGGCTTTGTCGTACAACTCGATCGCTTCTTTTCGCTTCTTTACTGCTGTCATAAGTACGGAGAGCTCATCGTCAACCGTTATCTCCGCGCCTGTTCCCCGCTTCTGTAATTCGATGATATGCGCACGAATCGTACGAAGAGTCTCGAGTCGCGTCCTCTCCCCCGACTTCATGGCCTCCTTCATGTCGCTGTTTATTCGCTCGTTCAGGCTCATGTGTTCATTGTGCAATGAAATGAAAAAGGCAATCTCGACGACGGTCCGGGATTGCCTTGCGTTAAGACGCTCGAGGTCATTCTCAGTTCGGCTTGGCGTCAGATCTTCNNCGTCCGTCACGATTCCCATCTTGGAGCCCTCATCGATTCGAAGTGACATAATCACGCTCGGGAGTGCCTGCCTCTTCTTAGCCGCAATGTTCTGGATTTCGGGGACGATGACGATATTGTCGTCGATCTGGATACGCCCGTCTCTTCCGATCCAGATGTACGACACCAGTCGTTTGTTGTCGATCTTTTCAATCTGCGCTGCCGACGGCAGTGTGAAATGCACCCTGACGTCGTACTCCCTCATAACCGTTGTCACCATAAAGAAGATGAGAAGGTTGAATATCACATCGGGCAATGACGAGGTCGGGACAGTCTGCTTTGTCTTCGCTTGCTTCTTTTTGAATTTCATTCTTCAACCTATCGTGTTCGTTCCGGCTCAGCAATCGAGATCCGTTGCGGCACAAATTCCCGCACCTGCTCCAACTGCTTTCTCGAGAGGTGTTTCATCGGGATGCCGAACGTGGCAACTGAATACTCATCTCTCAATTCGGCATAGGATTGCTTGATCTCATCGAGCGCCTGGATGTAGATCCGATAGGGTGTCTCTCGATCCACCTTCACCGAAATGATGAGTTTGTCGTTCGTCTTGATTTTGTCCTTAACAAGGATATGTATCTGACTAATCGTCGTGATCTCATCGTCGATCAAAACTTCTCCGGCCGCATTGACGAGAACCTTCATGATGTTTTCTTTCCTGATCTTGACCTCCTGGCTCTCATCCACGGGGGGAGGGAGAACAAGACCGATGCCTGTGTCAACATCAAACGTCGTCGTTACGAGAAAGAACAAAAGGAGGAGGAACGAAATATCCGCCATCGAGCTGGTCGGGATATCGGGATCGGTTCTCTGTCTGTTACGAAACATGGGTGCGGGATCTTTCGGAATCGTTCATCGGAGCACGTCCGTCCTACCGGCGGGCGCTTTCGACCGTCTTCTTGCCTGACCGCAGGAGAACAAGGGAGTCGATCAACTCAATCGAGCTCTCTTCCATTTCAATGACGAGCCGATCGATACGAGAGACAAAGAAATTGTAGAATACCTGGAGGATCATGGCCACGACGAGCCCGAACAGCGTCGTGAGAAGAGCGATGGAAATCCCGCCTGCAACGATTTCGGGAGAGATGTTCCTCGCCTCTTTGATTGCATCGAAGGCTTCAATCATTCCCTGCACCGTGCCCGTAAATCCAAGGAGCGGTGCGAGAGAAATCATCAAGGAAATCCAGATCAGGCCTTTTTCGAGAAACGCCATCTCGATGCCACCATAACTGATGATCGCCTTCTCGGCAGCTTCTATCCCTTCCTCGGCCCGGAGAAGACCGGCCTGGAACACGCTGGCAATGGATCCTCGATTGTTGGCGCAGACCTCGAGAGCCTTTTGAGTCCCGCCTGTGTCGAGAGCTTTTTTCACCTCGACGAGAAATTTCTTTGTGTTCACGGTCGCTCGATTGAGCGTCCAGAGTCGCTCAATGCAAAAGGCCAGACCGATGATCATGGTGGCGAGAATGGGATGCATAAAAATCCCTCCATCGACATACTTCTGCTGAAGCCAATTCAGCGCGCCGGTCTGTTGTGCCGTAGCCTGAAAGAAGAGAAATATCGTGACGGTAATGCTCATGGGGTGAGTCCCTCCTGGATCATGTTATCGAGTTAGCTGAGAATCTTAATAAGGCGCCAACAGTATATCAAAAGATGGAGAAAAAGTCAACAATCGTCCTCGTTCTCGCGGTGTTAGACACCCCCATAAACTTTGATGGTTGTTCCGCTGATGGCACTACCAGCTGAAGAACAAAGATAACACACGAGGTCCGCGATCTCCTCGGGCTTTACCCACTTGCCGGGGTCTTCACCGGGCATCGATTGAAGATTCGCCGGTGTCGCGATGATGCCGGGGGCAATCGCGTTGACCGTAATGCCTCTCCCCTTCTGCTCTCGGGCAACGACCTCCGTAAGAATCGATACGCCTGCCTTCGAGATTGCGTACGCGGCTCTTCCTGGCGTCGGGTTCACACCTCCCATTGCCGACAAATTGATGATTCGTCCGTATTCCCGGCCTTTCATCCTCCGCAAGGCTTCGCGCGTCGAAAGAAACGACGATCGAAGATTGATGTTCATCATCGAGTCCCATTCTTTGGCGGAGACATCCTCCAGTGGTTTTTCGGGAAGGAATCCGCCGACCGCATTGACCACAATGTCGATGTGCCCAGATGCGGCCAGAATCTCATCGTAAAGCCGCACGACGTCGGCTTCGTCAGTGACATCCGCTTTGATGCTTGCGATTTGTGCGTTCGGCGGATCTGAACGATGACGCTGCACTTCCCGTTGTCGGGAGGCGACGAATACTCGTGCCCCTTCGGTGGCCAGCCTCTGGGCGATAACGGAGCCGAGTGCGCCAGCGCCTCCCGTAACAAGTGCCACCTTATTATTCAACGACACGTGAGCTCCTCTCCTGTCGTTTATCGTTGGCCATTCGCAGGTTCATGAATCTCGTGAACTTGAGGAGAGCCACAACAAAGAAGATCGCACCCATCATCGCGACCACGGAAGAACCCGCGGGAAAATCAAACTGCAACGAAAAGTAGATGCCGAGAAAACCTCCGAGCGCGCTCATCATCATCGACGTCCAGACAACCCCCTTCGTGCTTCGTGAGAGGAGAATGGCGGACACCGGCGGAACGATCAGATAGGAAAAAACGGGGATCACCCCGGCAATCCTCACTGCAAAGACGATCGAGAGTCCGATGGAAAGATAGAAAAGAAAATTCCATAAGTCGAAGACTCGTACATGATCAATCTCCCGATTCTCAAACTTTTCTGTTAACTCGAAGAATTTCTTCCGAAAGATGATGTGAACCGCGGCGATGATTCCGAAGACGATGGCCAAGGATATGATCTGCTCCGAGGTCACCGTAAATACGCTTCCGAACAACACCTCCGAGATGTCGGACTCTCCGTGCGGAGATTTCGATATGAGGAGAACAGTACACGCCGATGCTGCGGCGTAGACGATCCCTATGATGGCCTCTTGCTTCAGACGCTTATCTTTGACTTTGATGAAGGAAAGCAGAAACGCTCCAACCATCGTGAAGGCGATTGAAATAATCGTCGGATCTCCGTCGATGAAATTCGCAAACGCGACCCCCAGCATCGAAATCTGGCCGAGGGCGAGATCGACAAACACGATACCGCGACCGACAACGTGGACTCCGAGATAGGAGAGCAAGAAACCAAGAATGGCGCTGACTACCAAGGCGTTCATGACGAAACTCTGGCTGAACATTTCCACCATAGAGGAATACTCCCGATCTATTCAGTGAAGCTCATCGAAAAGCCTCTTCAAGCTGGGATACGTTATGATCGAACAACTCAAAATACGTTTTGATCTTTTCGTTCGCGCCCACCGAGGTCGCCAGCGTGATCACCTTTCCGCCGACAGACCGGGCCACCAGGTCGGCCGATTCGGTCGTGAAGTATGGTGAGATGACAATAATCTTGATCCGATCGCGTTTCATCGTATTGATGATCTTCAGAAGTTGTGACGGCGTGGGAGGGATTCCGGGCTTCGGCTCCAGGAAGTCCACGATCTGCAGCCCGAAGCATTGCTCGAAATACGGCCATTCGTTATGATACGCAATGATCTTTTTCCCCTTGTACGGAAGCATGCTCGCGGCCCAGAGCTTCATCCTTGCATCGAGGGTTTCGTTGAACTCCTTCAAGTTCGACTCGTAGATCGAGCGATGATCAGGATCTGTTCGAACAAACGCGTCAAGAATGTTTCTTGCGATGACCTTACCGTTCAGGGGATTCAACCAATAGTGAGGATTCCCATAGACATGGATATCACCCTGGGCTCTGCTCGCGCTGGTTGGAATCTGAAGCAGGGGAACGCCCAGCGATGCATCCACGTAACCCTCTCCTCCCTTCTGAATCTTCGCATTCCGAGCGCTGTTGAGAAGCGAAGGGACCCAGCCGATTTCAAGATCCAGTCCGACCGTGACGAACACATCTGCACGAGCAAGCCTCAGAATATAGCTTGGTTTGGGATCGACAAAATGCGGATTCTGAAAACCTGTCGCGATGGAGTAGACGTCTACTTGTTCTCCGCCTATGAACTTTGCGATGCTCTCAAGGTCCGGAAGTGTCGTCACCACTTTAAGCTGTCCATATCCGGTCGAAACGGTCAGGAATGCGAGCGCCAGCCCAAAACCCACGACGAAACGAATTCTCGTGCCCGACATTGTCATGCGTCTCCGGTCCATGTTTGAAGAATCCTCTTTGGCTTAGTATTGATGCGCTGCGTGCGATCCGATTCCGAATATCACCCTAAGGACAACCTGACTCATGTTGCGATCGTAGTTTCGCTTGCTGTACTGATACTGAAGCGCGAGAATCTGAAACTCCGTCGGTTGAAAGCGGAGCAGCAATGACGCCGCCTGCTCTTTTCGCGCCGGGTCGTCGGGAAATCCGGAGTAATCGTAACGGGCGCCGACAAACCACCGCCGCTCAAGCTGATATTCTATGAACGAGAAGCCGCCGTACGTCCGGATGACTTCTGCATCGCTCAATCTCATGTTGGCGTAGAGCACTTCACTCTGCCACGAAAATGATCGATAAACATTATGGCGAAGCGGTTTCCACTTGAACGTAAGGTCAACTCCTGCGAGCAATGTCGAGGAGCCGAAGCGATTGGGGCCGTGAACACCTGATAGCCCGAATTCGAGCGTCGAGTTCGGACCCAGATCAAGAAAGTTCTTCAAGTGACCGACATACAACAACTGTCCATCTTCTCCGGGCGCAACAGCGGCATTCGGTTCAGATCCCGCCCGTCCTACTTCGACGGTCAGCTCCTGATAGAAGTCGTACGGATTGGGCAGAAGCCAACTGGCGGATGCCCCCTCCATAAACATCCCCTCGCTTTCAAAGTAATTGTTGATCACTTTTGGAAAATCCACAAACGAGAAATAGTGGGGATGAAGAACATTCACCTTGCCGATCACGGGCTTAAATTTTCCCAGTGTAAGTTGGAGTTGATACGGAAGCGAAAGCGAGGTCAGTGTCGCAACCTCAAGCTCGATTCCCAATTCGCGGCTTTCCGGGTCTCTCCCAAAAGACACGATGAATTCCGCACGCGCATACGGATCCACCACTGAGGCAATTTGGATCTCGAGCTCGTTCAGATACATGTCGATGGGACGAGTTCCAATGCTGGTGTACGCAGATCGGAAATCCCCAATGGCGCTTATATCGGGATTTACTGATAGGAATGAGCGGGGCGCCGATTGTTGTTGGATGGAGGAAGGCTCAGGTTGCAGCGATCTCTCCAGTTGGAGTGAGAAGAGCGAATCAGCGACGGCGGTCGAGTCTGTTTGGGCGGTCGCGGCCGTGCCGTCGAACCAGTAGATAAGTAAAAGCATGGAGCCGATGCACCTGAGAAGAGTCATCACGCGTTTCCTGATGAAGAAATGTACCCTTAACCCTGAACGAGCCGGGATTCAAGAAGGAGAAGGAGCTATCTCAACTACCTCGCTGCAGGAGGGCCGCGTTTCGGACAGGAAGAAAAGAACGGAATGACGGATGCAGAGAGATCAGGCGGAAACTGAAATAGGACGATTGGTACATCAAGAGGTAAGAAAGCCGATGTCAAATGAGCAGATGCATGCGTTGTTCTGACGCAAGCGTAACAAAGGTGATTGAGGATGAGGTTGTTGTGAACTTCATTTTCCCCGCAGTCGTGACCTTGAATATGGCCGGGCGCGTCAGATTCGCGGAGACTCGTGTGCGTGTGCCCTAACTGTGAGCCACACACGGCATAGATGTGAAAGAAGACGAGAAACAGAACTGAGACGTGTCGTTGTGTCATGGTGTCGGTGGTAAAGGTAAGAACGCCGGCGCTCAAATGCAAACCGACGATTGGATTGCATCTTATGACAAGAAGAGCTATTTTTTTCGCAAGCCAGATAGAGGAGAAACCCAATGCTGAGATCGTTCGTCCTGTTTTGTGCTCTCATCGTCACAGCTACCGCAGTTTCCGCGCAGATTGGAGGCCTTGTGATAGGCCAACAGGCCCCTGAGTTCACACTCCCCTACGCAACGAGAGACTCCGTTTCCCGAATCCCTCTGAAACTATCCGACCTCGTGGGGAAGACACATATTGTTCTTGCTTTCTACCCGGCTGATTGGAGCGGGGGTTGTACGAAGGAAGTGTGCGCGATGCGGGATGACTTCGAAAATCTCCGAAAGTTGAATGCCGAGATACTTGCCATCAGCGGAGATTACGTGTTCTCGCATTTCGAGTGGGCAAAGCATCACAACCTTCCTTTCAAACTTGTGAGCGACCACCTCCACGCGACGGCCAAGGCGTACCAAAGTTACAACGAACAGTCAGGCTACAACAAGCGTACGGTCTACGTTATCGACCGGCTTGGCAAGATTGCCTACATCGACCTGGAGTACAGCGTGCGCGACGACGAGGATTTCAAGCGTCTCAAGAACGCTTTGAACCTTCTGAACTGAAAACGATTCAATAGCCATTACCAGGTCCTTGGAAGCTCTATTCGTTTCACTCTGAGGGCAGAGAACCGACACAACCCGGAAGAAAAAAAGCTCATGCTCCCTCTTCTTTTCATCCTTATCGCATTCCATGCCCATGCGGGCAACGAAGATACCCTTCGCACACAAGAAAGGCATCTTCGGAATATCCGCCAGCTTACATTCGGTGGCACCAACGCTGAGGCATACTTCTCCTTTGATGAATCGAAACTGATCTTCCAGACCACCCGACCTCCGTACGACTGCGATCAGATCTTCACGATGAATGTGGACGGATCGAATCAGAGGCTCGTCAGTACGGGAACAGGACGCACCACATGCGCGTATTTTTTCCCTGGAGACGAAACGGTCCTTTTCGCGTCCACCCATGCCACGGATTCTAGGTGCCCTCCCCCTCCTGACAAGTCGAGAGGCTACGTCTGGGGCGTCTTCAATTCCTACGATCTCTACAGGGGAAACAAGAACGGATCTGCTCTGGAGATCCTTTCCTCCAGCGCAGGGTACGACGCTGAGGCCACCGTCTCCCCGGCGGGAAACCGGATCGTCTTCACGTCGTCGAGGGACGGCGATCTGGAGCTCTACACGATGAAGATCGACGGATCCGATATCCGGCGCATAACGTACGATCTTGGATATGACGGCGGCGCAAACTTCTCGTGGGATGGAAAGAAGGTCGTTTATCGCGCATATCACCCGAAGGACAGTCTGGAGACGGTCGAATACAAGGCGCTTCTCGCCGAACAACTCGTCAAGCCGACAAAGATGGAGATCTTCCTTTGCGATGCTGATGGAAAGAACCGAAAGCAACTTACATCAACGGGAAGCGCGAATTTCGCTCCAATCTTCCATCCCGACAACAGGCGGATCATCTATGCATCAAACAAGAAGGACCCGAGAGGCCGTAGCTTCCACCTCTATATCATGAATACAGAGGGAACGGACGTCGAGCAAATCTCATCTGAAGGAAACTTCAACTCGTTCCCGATGTTCACACGAGACGGAAGGAAGCTCGTATTTGTTTCCGATCGCAACGCAACTTCGAGATACGAATTCAACGTGTTCATCGCCGACTGGATCGACTGAGGACCGAGCTTCCATGCTCCTTGACCGAGAGGTTGTAGCGATGGGCAAGGCAGGAGTGCGAAACTCGTTATGATGCTCAAGAACAAGAGGATCCTTGTAACGGGTGGGACGAGAGGACTGGGGCGAGCCTTGGTTTTCCGATTTGCTGCGGAGGGAGCCTCGGTTGCAGCCTGTGCAAGGTCAGCGGATGCGCTCAATCGACTTGAGCTGGAGCTTCGTCTGAGGGGAGCGCGTGCATTGGCGCTTCAATGCGACATCAGCGACGCCGAACAGGTTCAACTCTTCGCCAAAAACGTGCTCGAGGAGTTCCAGGGAATCGACGTGATTGTGAACAACGCCTCTCTACTTGGTCCCAGGATAGAAATTGTGGAGATCACTCACCCTACCTGGGAACGCGTTATCGATGTGAACGTCAATGGTTTGTTTTACACAACAAGAGCGTTTCTCCCGTCGATGATCGATCAGAAATCAGGATCGATCATCAATGTCACCTCGTCCGTCGGCAAAATAGGCAAAGCTCGATGGGGCGCATACGCGGTTTCCAAGTTCGCCCTGGAAGGGTTCACTCAAACGCTGGCGGATGAAGTCAGGTCCTCTCACGTCCGTGTGAACTCGGTCAATCCGGGCGCCATCGCCACCGAGATGCGTCGGGCAGCGTATCCAAACGAGGATCAAGGAAACTTGAAATCACCGGAGGAGATCACCGACGTCTTTGTCTATCTTGCCTCAGATGCAAGTCTCGGCATAACGGGCCAGTCCTTCGATGCTCAACATTTCAAATCCCACTCAAAGGAAACAGTATGAATCGAGTTTTGTCGTTTTCGTTTCTCATGATAGTCCATGCCGTTGCGCTTTCACAGTCCGGCTCGAATGCCGAGATTACAGTCGGCGAGCTTCGCGAACATGTGAAGTTCCTCGCGTCGGACAAGCTGGAAGGACGTCGCGCCGGATCGAAAGGCGCTGATCGTGCGGCCGACTACATTCGTCAGGCTTTTCGTTCGTACGGCCTGGTGCCGGTCGGTGACAACGGATCGTACTTTCAGCGATTCGAATTCGTTGCGGGCATCAAATTGGGGAGCTCAAACAAGCTTTCCTTCTCCATTGCAGGCCGCCGATCAACACTCGCCGTCGATCAGGATTTCAGACCCCTCGGCTTTTCTTCGAGTGAGACGTACGAAGGTGAACTTCTCTTCGCCGGCTATGGAATCTCCGCTCCGGACAAGAACTACGACGACTATTCCGGACTCGACGTCAAGGGGAAAGCTGTCATCGTCCTTCGCAATGCTCCTCCTTCCGACACGGCTCGTGACTTCGCGCAATATGCATCACTCCGGTATAAGGCTGGAAAAGCAAAGGAACTCGGTGCGAAGGCGATGATCGTCGTGACCGGACCGGAGGATTCCGAGATGGATGACCTGATCAAACTAAGTTACGATCAAGCCACGGGAAACGCCGGCATCGTCGCACTCCATGTCACCCGGAAGAGGGCTGATGAACTTCTCCTTGGCCAGCAGAAGAAGATCAAAGATCTGCAGAAGAACATCAACCAATCCAGATCGCCACACTCTTTTGTCGTGGCCGGATCCTCGGTGTCAGCTACAGTCGATTTGCAGGAAATCCGGCAGACCACGGCCAATGTCGCAGGCCTGATCGAGGGGAGTGATGCTGTTTTGAAGGACCAGGTGCTTGTGATTGGTGCACACTACGATCATCTGGGTTTCGGAGGCGAGGGTTCCGGCTCGTTGAAACCCGACACCATTGCCGTCCACAACGGCGCCGATGACAATGCTTCTGGAACCGCAGGTTTGCTAGAACTTGCTCAGGCCTTCGCCGCACAGAGAACGATGTTAAACCGCAGCATCCTCTTCATGACGTTCTCCGGGGAGGAGCTGGGATTACTCGGCTCGGCGCGATACGTCAAGAATCCATTGGTGCCGATTGAAAGGACAGTGGCGATGTTGAACATGGATATGATCGGGCGCATGAACAATCGGTCTCTGATTGTCTACGGCATCGGCACGTCACCGGGGTTTGAAGAGCTTGCGAAAAGAAACAACAAGGACTCGACGTTTGTCCTGAAGCTCAACAAGGACGGCTATGGACCAAGCGATCACGCTTCGTTCTACGGGAAACAGATACCGGTCTTTCACTTCTTCACCGACCTTCATTCGGACTACCACCGCCCTTCGGACGACTACGACAAGTTGAACTATCAGGGCATGGCGGACGTCGTTCGCTACGTTGAGGCGATCACAAAAGATCTTGACGACGCAAAAGAGAAGCCGCAATACGTTGCCGTCGAAGCTCCGCGTCCGGCGGGCGCCGGGAGAAGCTCACGCGTGTTCATGGGCACGATTCCGGATTTCGGTGAGCAAGTAGAGGGGATGAAACTCTCGGGTGTCCGGGAAGGGAGTCCGGCAGCAAAATGCGGACTTCAGGGTGGAGATGTCATCGTCAAGTTCGGAAAGGTCGACATCAAGAATCTGTACGATTTCACGTATGCTCTCGGTGAATACAAACCCGGCGATGAAGTTGAAGTCGTGTTCAAACGTGGAGACGAAACGAGGAGATGCAGGGTGACGTTGGAACGAAGGAACTAGTTCAGAGTGATCGCTTCGACGTACCGGCCGGGCAACTGAGCTTGTGCCACAGCCTCAGGAGCCCGGCGGGTTCTACGCCACTTCGATGAGCGTCGTATACTTGGCTCTTCCATCGAGCATCATCTCAAGCCGATTCACAAGCTCCTCGCTCTTTTCATCGAGATCATCTTCCAGCGCGTCAAACTCTTCCATCGAGCCGCAAATAAATTCCTCCAGAAACGCATTCTTTCTCCCCTTCACCTCATAGACGTTGTAGTTCTTCTTTCGTACTTGGGTGAATTGTGCTCTCATTTCCTTCATCAAGGCGAGATATTCGTCGCGCTTTTCTGGAGCGACGTCATACGAGATCTGAAGAATAACCTTTGACATGGGGACCTTTCGATTGAATAGAAGAAGAAGTTGACGCTACTTGAAATCTTTCATCGCCGCGCGAATCTCCCGCTCGCTCATTCCAAAATAGTGACCTAGCTCGTGAAACAACACCTCGACAATTCGATGTTCCACTTCTTCGTCATCCCGACACACGCGCTCGATATTCTTCTGATAGAGCGTAATCTTGTCGGGACTGACCGGGTACATCCCGTACGATGTACCGCGATGCGGTAGGGGGACTCCTTGGTACAAACCCAAAAGACTGCTCTTCGCTGCGCGTACCGAGTTGCTCGCCTCCGATCTCGGAGTGTCTTCGACCACAATCTGTACGTTTTCAACTTTGTTCCTGAACCCCGCAGGAAGAGAATCGAATGCTCGCTGTGCGATCTCCTCAAAGTGCTCGCGTGTCATCCCGCCTCCACTCGTGGCAAACCTTTCTACCCACCTACCTGTAACGCGCCGGCGGCGAGGAAGAAAACACCGCCGAAGAGCGCCAGCGTCACGCTCACCGTTACAATCGATCGTACAAGGCTGAGCTGGTGGCCAACGATTGTCCCAATCGTCACGAGGAGTATGCTCCAAGCCGCGACTGCTCCATCAAATCCCATGAGGAGAACATAGGAGAGAGGTTTGATCGTGTACGGGTGCGGATTAGATGTAAACAAATACATCCCGAATGTAAGCAGCTCAATCGGCAGGACCAACACGAGCGATCCCACGATGGGAACAAGGGAATAGGCCAGGATCGCAAAAGAATTCCGAAGCGAGCTGTTCCCTCCCAGCAGTTTCGCCACTCCATGATAGAGCGCCGTGAGTACGAGGGCGGTGGCAACTCCAAGACAAACCCCCACGAGCACGGCCCACGGAATCAGATCCAAGAGGGTGTCGAACCGATTGCCCAGCCGGAAGTACCAGAACGCACTGAACGACAGGCTGATTCCGAACAGGGCAAAAAGGAAAAAACTGTAATTCTTATGCTCGGCAACGACGATGCGCCTGAACGTTTTCTGTGGAGACTCCAAGATTTTCCAGGCAGTTTCGAAGAAGTCCAGGTTTGGAATGCGGTTTTGGAGAAATGAACTGCACCGGATACAAGTTGTGGCAAAATCATCGTTTTCTTTGGAACAGACCGGGCATTTCATCATTGCTCTTCAGGGGAGATCATTTTTCGCAAAATTTATAGAGATTCTCCCCAGCATGCAATCGTTTTTTTACTTGGAGTAACTACCCACAACCTGATGGCGCACCCCCGCTTGCCTTCCCGTGGTCGCGGGCGGGGATAGCGAAGCCNNTTGGGCCTCCGGCTGTGTGCCATCTGTGGTTAGGCAACTCTTGCTTTTCCTTTCGCTGAGCAGATACGAGTTGGAAAGAGTTTTGATCAGTCGCTATCCCAATGGCTGGAATTTTGCCGTGAAGTGTCGGAGAACTGCGGCTTCTTCAATGATGCGGACTCCCTTGATCTTGTTTCTTTCAGCAAACACTTCCTGGACGACCTCCGCCACGTAGTCGATATGACTTTGTGTATAAACGCGACGGGGGATCGCCAACCTCACCAGCTCCATCGGTGGTGACACGAGCTTCCCATTCTGATCGTATTTCCCGAACATCACTCCCCCGATCTCCACGCTTCGTATTCCTCCCACCCGGTAAAGCTCACAAACGATTGCCTGACCGGGGTACTGGGCGGGCAGGATATGAGGGCAAAACTGCTTCGCATCCAAATAGATGGCATGACCGCCCGGCGGTTGAACGATCGGCACGCCGACGGCAGCCAGCTTTTCTCCCAAATACTCCACGGATCGAATGCGGTAGGTCAAATAATGCTCGTCGACAACTTCTTCAAGTCCTTGCGCAATGGCCTCCAGATCTCTACCGGCGAGCCCTCCGTACGTCGTGAATCCCTCGGTCACGATCAACAGATTACGAGCTTGGGATGCCAGGGCATCGTCGTTCAAAGCAAGAAATCCACCCATATTGACCAGCGCATCCTTTTTCGCGCTCATGGTGCAACCGTCGGCGTATGAGAACATTTCCTTCGCGATGGACGCGACCGACCTCTCGGCATATCCGGGCTCACGTGTCTTGATGAAGAACGCGTTTTCCGCGAACCGACAGGCGTCGAGATAGAGTGGAATGCCGTACTGCCGAAGAAGTCCTTTCGCCTCTCGAATATTCGCCATCGAGACGGGTTGGCCACCGCCCGAGTTGTTCGTTATCGTGATCATACAAAGGGGTATGTTCTGCGGACCGATTCTTTCAATTAATGATTTCAGCTCCGCTACGTCGATGTTCCCTTTGAACGGGGCAAGCAACGAAGGCTGCCGGCCTTCCACTATCGGGAGATCGACGGCTTCGGCACCGGAGAATTCGACATTCGCCCGCGTCGTATCGAAATGTGTGTTGTTTGGGATGTACTTCCCTCTTCCCCCGACAAGCGAGAAAAGAATCTTCTCGGCCGCTCGCCCTTGATGAGTGGGAATGATATGCTTGAAACCCGTCAGCGACCGAACGGCCTCTTCGAAGCGAAAGAAACTTCTCGAGCCTGCATATGCTTCATCACCATCCATCATTCCCGCCCATTGCCTCGCGCTCATTGCCGCCGTTCCGCTATCCGTCAGCAAATCAATCAGCACATCGTCCGCGCGGATCATGAAGGGATTGTAGAACGCCTTCTTCAGGATTTCCTCACGCTCCTCAAGCGACGTGAATCGTATCGGTTCGACGGATTTGATTTTGAATGGTTCGATAATCGTTTTCATTGTGCCATCTTCGGATACGAAAAACCCCTCTGCAGAGAGGGGTAGACGATACTACTTCTGCGATCGACTATTCCGACTCATACTGAATGATCGAGGAGATATCATAGTCTTTCAACTTCTCACGGCCTTTCAGAAAACTCAACTCGATCAGGAACGAGAGCCCGACGATGTGGCCACCGAGTCTCTCAACCAGCCGACAAGCCGCTTGAATCGTCCCACCCGTCGCAAGCAAATCATCATGAACGAGCACGCGCTCGCCGGGCCTGATCGCATCTTCGTGGATTTCCATGCTGTCGGTGCCGTACTCAAGAGAGTATTCCTGCTGAATAGTCTTGGCAGGCAACTTCCCTTTCTTTCGGATGGGGACAAAGCCGGCATTCAATTGCAGAGCAAGTGCAGCTCCAAAGATAAAGCCACGCGACTCGACACAGGCAATCTTGTCGATTCTTGCATCCTGGTAGGTTGTACAGAGAATCTCAGCGGCCGCACGGAACGAGGCCGGATTGTTCAGCAGCGTTGTGATGTCGCGAAATACGATGCCCTTCTTTGGAAAATCCGGGACATTACGGACGGCAGAGGCGAGGCTGTGCACGGAGGTTCCCTATGAGTGAGCGTTGGTCTGAAAAGATCAAGTTACCACTTCATCGGTTCTTTCCTGAGGAACGAGTCGATCCCTTTCTTACAGTCCTCGGTCATGCGAGTGAGTGCGTTCAGATTCGCCGCGTAGCTCAAGGCATCGTTCGTCGTCATCCCGTGGATCCGGGCCAGCAATTCCTTGATGAGGCCCATCGAAGACGCGCTGCTATTCCGTGCCATCTCCGTGGCGAGGGCAACGCTGAATCGATCAAGCTCCGTTTCGGGCACGACATAGTTCACGAGTCCGATTCGATGAGCCTCATCCGCGTCAATGAGATGACCGCGTAGGGCAAGCTCCCGCGCCTTCCCCTCGCCAACTCTCCGAACGAGAAAG
>DMMN01000136.1 GCA_003453835.1 Bacteroidota bacterium
TGGCAAAAGGATTTTTATGACCATATTCTCCGCCGGGAGGAAGAAACGAAAAAACACATGCGGTATATTCTAGAGAATCCCGTGCGAGCCGGTCTCTGTACCGATTGGAAAAATTATGCCCTCAAGGGTTCGACGGTATAGGATCTATCAACCCGGTAGCCGCATCTTTATGGATGCGGACGCCTCGGGTGAGGAACCGTTCCGCTTCAAGTAGGAAGTGAGCAGGTTCTTCGATGTTGCTGTTGTCGTCGCGGTCGGTCCAATCGCCGAGGTAGCGATAGCCAAGCTTGTCGCGGAAGAGAGCAATAACACGTTCTTGCGTAGCGCGTTCGGATTTTCCGATGTCTTTCATTTCAATACCTCCCAACGACCTGCCTTTCTTGGACCAATGTGCCGAATGATCCCTGCAGTTCTCAACTTATCTAAGCGATACTTGATAGTATCTGGGGTCAAACCCGTTTTCTTTGCCAGTTCATGGCGTGTGAGAGTTGGATCAGCCCGCAGGAATGCGATGATCTTTTCTTGGGTGATTTCTTGGGTGATTTCTTGGGTAGTTTTCACTCCCTTGATGTAGCTCTTCGAAAACCGGAACTCCACCCAAAGCCCATCGGATTCATAGCGTAGATCGGGCTCCGGGACAGTTGCGGTTTGGCATGCCTCCATCATGCGTTCAATGCCACGTCCCCAGGCCTCGATCATTCCTGCGCGAAAGAACGCATTTGCCACGTCCGGGTTGAATGGTCGGGAAGCGTGCTTGGCCTTCAACTTCGCTATGGTCCAATCCTGTGGTAACCTGCCCGGGTTCCAGAGCATAAGCTTGTCATCATAGACGCTGATCTGAATCGGCGTCCCTGAAGCATAGTCTTTATGGATGATCGCATTGAGCACCGCTTCACGAAGCGCCGCTTCCGGGACCGGAAGGGTTTCCACGCGCTGCACGCCGCTATAGCTGATGCTTGCCTTGAGGTACTTTGTCAGAAGCAACTCCATCGTCTTCTCCACTTGCGTAAAGAGATTGCCATGAATCTCGTCATGGTAGACCAAGTCTGCGTTCGTGCGGAAGAAGCCGATCTTCACGTGCGCGCCGGTAACAAAGCGTTCAGGGTCAGAATGGAAAAGAAGAAGGGTGGCACGTTTCAGGTTGGAACCGTCTTGCAGATGTAGCTTCTCGACAAGTCCTCTTGCCGATTCACGGAGGGTGATAGAATCAAGACGTCGACTTTCTTTTGCCCGCTTGCGAAACGCGTCCAATGTTGTTTTCGACAAGTCCCTTACGGACACCTTCGGGATAGGAACCCCATCCCAATGCCGCCCCTTTTAATTCTTGCTTGGTACTACCGCTGCGATAGTGATACTCTCCCTTGTAGCTTACTGGATACGGATACGGTTCGACTCAGATCTCAATGGTGTCCTTGCCTCCGCTCCTGCGCAGGTTCACATCGATCATGATGCCCAGGATGTCACGAACCTTGTTGGGAATATCTGTCAGCAGCTTATCAGCCTCTTTGACCCCTACCGCGATGCCCTTGTTATTCCGCCCTATGACCAGCACACCGCCTTCGGCATTGGCGAAACCGGAAATCCATTTCAGATACTCATCCCGCCAGGACTCCTTCCACTCGATGTATTGGTGTTCCTTCATACCAGCCTAATCTTCCCCGTCAGCAACTCCTGCATCATCCCCTGCTTGAGGTGACGGACTTTGGCGAGATGTTCTTCCAACGCGGCCATCTCGACGTCGATGGCGTCGTTGTCGGCGTCATCGTCGGCGGCGTTACTGTGCTCGGGTGAGGAACCGTCCCGGTTCAAGCGGAATGATTCGAGCGACATGGCCGGACTAAATTATGGATTTTCTTGTTTCAAGTTGGTGGGCACAACCTAAGATAAGAGAATGCTCGGTTTAGTCAAGGGACGCCGGGGGAGGAGAGTCTTCACGCGAACGGACGAAAAGGATCGAACGTTTCAGGACTTAGTTGCCGGATATGCTTCGACGACGTCGGACGTCGTGGCGCTCTCCTGCAACAAAGATAGTCGCTTGGATTTGGAATCTTGTCAGTGGATTATTTGCTCTCACCCGCCATTTTTCAACCGATTTGCGACTTCGCGCTCACCGCGATCCTCTTTGACACACCCGCGCCTGACATTGCCGGTCATCGATCTGACAATGACACACCTTCAAATGCCTTTGACACGATCTCAATTCTCATTGACAGAATCGAAAAGTCCTTTGACACATCGCGCTTTCTCGTTGCCGCAACTCAATCTGCCTTTGACGCACCCGCACCTGAAAATGTCGCGCTCGAATCTGACAATGACGCGCACGAATCCGCCTTCGCGCGAACTCGTGGAGCCTTTGCCAGACCTCAAATTCTCATTGACACGAACGCGAACCGCTTTGACAAGATGCGCGATCGCTTTGCCAGGCGCACCCTCGGGTCCGGCAGTCGTGTTGCCTGGATTCTCTTAGTGTGATTCCTCTTTCAACAACCCAGCTTCCATTGTGCGGCCTTCAGCCGCGATCTTGACAACATCCATCACCCCTCCGCTAGCAACCGCGCGGATTGCACCAAAGCGCGTCGTTTCTAAAGTTTTGCGAGCGCTTCTTCTTCGGAGTCATAGATCTCTACGTAGTCAACCAGGCCGATCATGTCAAAGATTTTCCTGAAATGATTGGAGAGCCCGGAGACGCCGATTTTCTGTTTTGCTTTCTGTGCGTCTGAGACCATCGAGATGATGATCGCGATGCCGGCGCTGTTGATATAGTTGGACTGATTGAATTTCAACAGGATCTTCCTTGAGTCGTTCTTGGTGACCTGTTGATACGCCTTCGAGATCGGCTCTTCCGCAAAACTTGTCACATCCCCTTTGATATCAAGGACGGAGATCTGCCCTTTCGGAATCACAGTGACCAACGGCTTCTGATCCATGAGTTTTCTCCCGGTGTAGAAGGTGATGGAATTTCGGTTTATGTTCGATGCAGGAAGATGACCATGCGCGTCGTGTTCCCTTCGTCTGTCGAAGTGACCTCGAGTGCATCGACGAGACTCTTCATGAGAAACGTTCCCCAACCGCGGGTNNTTCCTCGACGGTCAAGGTAAGGAGAAGCCTTTCGGTCGCGCGGTTCTTGCTGCCGTGTTCGATGGCGTTGATGCACGCCTCGCCGACCGCAGTCTTCAGGTCCTCGATGCGGTCTTCCGAGAAGCCGGCCAACCTGGCAGTGGCGGCTGCGGATTCCATGGCAACCTTTTCGTATCCGAGGCTGTTCGGAAGATGCAATTCAATCTGATTCACATCCGGTTCTCCATTCAAAGTAGAACAAGCTGAAGCAGCGGTCGCTTCACAATGCTCGTACGCACACCACCCGACTTTGGCGAATCTCCGTCCTGTTCACAGTACCCTGACACACACCACCCACATGAGGCGGGTCTTCGTTGCATTCATAACATTTTGACAACTATC
>DMMN01000375.1 GCA_003453835.1 Bacteroidota bacterium
CAAGCCAACAATCGAGAGTATCTCGAAATGAAGTAGCCAGGGGAGGAGGAGTCTTCAGAGAAGTGGTGTTTCTCGATGCGCGCTTGGGCCTGAATCACTCACGCGTGCTTTTGTGCAGGTTGCGCAATTCGGAAAACCCGTCATCACCCAGCACGAAGCGGAACTCCTCTTCACACACGTCGAGCACCGTCATGGAACCGCCCGGCTGCATGCTACAACACTCCGGACGATTGGCAATCTCCGGATCGTCCAACATCAAGAGGCCGTCTTCAATGGTGACGGGAAACGCGTAGCAGAAGAATGGCTTCAGGGCGAACATTGACATTCCTTCTACGACGGCGGTTTGTTGCAGAACGCAACGACCGCCCCGATCGAGAAAGACGCATCCGTACCAACGAGTCTGTGTGGCGAACGAGGTACCGGAGGGATAATCGAGGTCTGGTTCTTCCTCTTGGTCGAACCACTTCTGGTGGTCTTTCTCCTGATGCGGCTCCATGTGTTTCTTGATGACGTCCGCATGGGCAAGAATGGCGTCCCGCTCCACGGGGTCAACCATCACGCCATGTTTGCAGCAGTTCGCGTTGCAGTTGAACATCGAACACCCGGCTACAAATGTTGCTTCGAACAGGGCGGGATCGACTTTAAGCTCGGGGATGTGGGTGAGCTTGTGCCGGCGGAGAACGAGGGGGGGATGATCAGGCATGCCGGTCTTTGTCACGATAGTAAACGATAAGATCGGTGGGCGGCGGCTTGATCCCAAGCTGACGCAACAGTGTGGCTACTTGCCCGCGATGAAATGTGGAATGATTCACCAGGTGCTGCATCTGCTTCCATAGGATCTGAGAATGTGTCGCTCCCTTCGTGTCGGTGTACGAGAGCGGTGTCTGGAGTTGTTCCTCCGTGAGAGCGGAGAGGAACTCCGCCATGTCTTTGCTCCAGCGAGCCCGCTCATCTTTGAGTCGCTGAAATGTCGGAACGTCTTCAACCTTCACGAGCTGAGGCCGAGGTTCACCCTTCCAGCGATCCAGCCAGATACGTCCTCCGGCATAGATGTGCACGAGCGTTCCGTGCATGCTTCCGAAGCTCGAACCGAGATTCTTCGTGTACAGTTCCTCCGGGAGTGCGGCAACGACATCCAACATCCGGGTTGTTGCCCACGTGTCGAATTCGTACAGCTCAAGAACGACTTGTTTGTTCATAGCGCTCCTCTCACAGGCGGCCAAGGATTATACTCACAGTGAGAACGACGACTCCTTCTAACTGCTCTTCCTCTTTAACTCCGCAAGCTTCTGCAACGCTTCCAGCGGTGTCATCTTTTCGATATCAAGATCCTTTAGCTCCTCACGGAGCTTGTCATCCTTCACCTCGAAGAGCGTCATCTGGATGTCGGGCGGCTGGATGCGCCCCTTGATCTTCTTGCCGCTCGTATGGACGTTGAGCTCGGAGTCCTCGAGGTTCCCCAGGATCTTCTTGGCACGATCAGTGACCTCGTCCGGTAGTCCGGCCATTTGTGCCACCTGGATCCCGTAGGAATGGTCGGCAAAACCCGACACGACTTTGTGGAGGAATATCACTTTGTCGCCGTACTCTCGCACATCGACCTTATAGTTTTTGATGCGCGGAAGGATCTCCGCCAGTTCGTTGAGCTCGTGGTAGTGTGTGGCAAAGAGTGTCTTCGCGCCGATCCGGTTGTGCAGGTACTCTGTCAAGGCCCAGGCGATGCTAATGCCGTCAAACGTGCTTGTGCCGCGCCCGATCTCGTCCAGCAGGATCAAGCTCCGCTTCGTCGCAGTATTGACGATGTTCGCGGCTTCGTGCATCTCCACCAGAAACGTGCTCTCTCCGGACGCGATGTTATCGCTTGCCCCAACTCTCGTGTAAATGCGGTCGACAATACCGATGTGGGCCGCGGAAGCGGGGACGAAACTGCCAATCTGTGCGAGAAGAACTATGAGGCCAACCTGGCGCAGGTAGCTCGACTTGCCGCTCATGTTCGGACCGGTGATAATGAGTATCTGATCCGCCTCCGTATCGACGAGCGAGTCGTTCGGCGTATAGCGCTCGCCGGGAGGTAGCAGGCGTTCGATGACCGGGTGCCGACCGTTCTTGATCTCGATCCGATATGATTCGTCAACCGTCGGACAGACATAGCCATGCTCAACGGCCACCTCGGCCAGTGAGATGAAACAGTCGAGGATCGCGATCGCCTGAGCGTTCTCCTGAATTGCCGTCGCGTGTTCGGCCACCAGCGTGCGCACCTCGTTGAACAGCCGGGTCTCCAAAGCAAAGATTTGTTCCTCCGCGTGAAGGACCTTGTCTTCGTATTCCTTCAGCTCTGGCGTAATGAAGCGCTCGGCGTTCGTTAATGTCTGTTTGCGGATATAGTCCGGAGGGGTTTTGTCCTTGTGGGTGTGCGTCACTTCAATGTAGTAGCCGAAGACATTGTTGTAGCCGACTTTCAGAGACGGGATGCCCGTCCGTTCCCGCTCCTGTTGTTGAAGTCGCGCGATCCAGTCCTTGCCGCTGAAGGCAAGCCCCCGGAGATCGTCGAGTTCGCTGTTGTATCCTTTTCGAATGACGCCGCCATCGATGAGAGCCTGTGGCGGATTGACTTCGATCGCGAGAGCGATGGTCTCCACCAGCTCGCTCAAGGGATCGAGACGCTCGTGCAGACGGACGAGCGACTTTGCCTGCAACAATTGAAGGAGCGACTTCAGGGGAGGGATTTGGTCGAGGCAAGCCTTAAGCTGGTTGAGCTCCCGCGGATTGGCTCTACCTGTGGCGATCTTCGCGATCAAACGTTCCAAATCACCTATGCCGCTTAATTCTTTTTCCATATTCTTACGCGGGGACTCGCTGCCGACAAGCTCCTTCACAGCATCGAGCCTGGCTTGAATCGGGGCAAGTTTCTTGAGCGGACGATTGAGCCAGTTCTTCAAGAGCCTTCCACCCATCGGTGTCTGCGTCCGATCGAGGACGGAGAAGAGCGTTCCATCCGATTGGCCCGAGATGGAGGAGATAATCTCGAGGTTTCGTTTCGTGGATGCATCGAGGAGGATGAAATCGCTCGTATCGAAGGGCGTCAGCTTCTTGATGTGGGGCAGGTTTGCCTTCTGCGTCTCCTGCAGATAGTTCATCACCGCCCCTGCGGCGATCACGCCTCCGTGGAAGGACTCGACGCCATATCCCTTGAGGGATTGTGTTTTGAAATGATTGACGAGCAGCTCATAGCCGTAATCGAAGTTGAAGACCCAGTCGTCAAGCTTTGTGTAGAGGCCGCTGAATTTTTCTTTGAGGATGCTCTGAATCGCCTCGACGTCGCGCTTCTGAACCAGCAGTTCCGATGGCTGAAGGCTGGCGATCTGCTCGGCGAGGTGCTTCAGGGGAAACTCGCTCACGCTGAACTCCGCCGTGGAGACATCGATGAAGGCGAACCCGACGGCATGCTCACCCGTCGCAAGCGGGCTGGGAAGGGAAACTGCAGCGAGATAGTTGTTCTGTTTCTGATCGAGGATCTTTTCTGAAAAGGCGACGCCGGGCGTAACCACTTCGATCACATCGCGCTTCACGATGCCCTTGGCAAACTTCGGATCCTCAAGCTGTTCGCAGACCGCGACCCGGTAGCCGGCCTTGAGGAGTTTGGGAAGATAGGAGTCGAGCGCGTGATGGGGGAATCCCGCAAGAGGGATCTCGCCGGCCGCTCCATTGCCGCGTTTCGTGAGCGTGATGCCGAGAACCTTCGAAGTGATTTTCGCATCATCTTCGAACGTCTCGAAGAAATCGCCCATGCGGAACAAGAGGATGGCGTCCGGGTGCTTTGCTTTGACTTGCCGGTATTGCCGCATCAAGGGTGTCGACATAATGGAGCGAACTCAAGACTCTCAGTACTTCGCCGAACTACAGCGGATGGAACATTCTAGGGACCGATCATACGTCGCCAATGCGCGAGGGAAGATCAGCCTTCAAACTCCGAACTGATCGAGACCTCACCTGATTCCCAATCGATCCGGATCGTGAGCACGTTTGGTCTGCAGCATGCGGCACAGTCCTCAACGTAGGATTGCTTTCGTCCCGCGGAGAGGTCCACGAGGCTGTCATTCACCTCGCCACAAAATGCGCAAGCGTATCTGCAGAGCCGGTTCTCCATACGATGACCGCGGGAGAAGATAAGTAAACTTCCGACGTGAGACAAACTTCTCAGCTTCGGGAACGAGAGATGGACGTGAAGCAACGAACGATCTTCATCAGGGGATTTCCAGGGACGAACCTGGAATATCGAGAATGACGAGCCAGGCAAACGCATCGATTCCTTGCGATGCAATTCAAGACAGGCAGTTTTCTCTATATTGCAATTTCGTCAAACTTTAGGTAGGTTCACTGCACATTTTTCCGGACGAAGCAACTGTATGGGCTTTTACCCTCAGCCGAACGACTGGCAATGCGGACCCTTCGCGCTCAAGCACGCGCTGGTAACGCTCGGCATTCTTGTAGAAGAGAAGCAGATTTCAAAACTTGCCGGCACGAATTGGTGGTACGGGACGGACNNCACTTCGATTGCGATCTCCCCGTCATCCGCCGCTACAATCCGGAAGAAGCTCGTCGCGAGTTGCTTACGCAACTCCGTCGGGGTTTCCCCACGCTGCTTTGTATGTTCGAATGGAGTCATTGGGTGACCGTTGTGAAGTCGGAGCGGGGAAAATTCATCATGCTCGACAGCAGGGACAAGGGAGTGTTGACGATCATCTCGTGGCGTGAACTGAAGCGGCGCTGGGTCTACCACGAAACCGATGAAATCGACAAGGATGCCGTTCAGACGATCTATGATTTTCATCCCGTCGTGCCGAGATTCCGGGTGAGCACGAAGGCGAAATTCTCCCTTGG
>DMMN01000134.1 GCA_003453835.1 Bacteroidota bacterium
GCATCTAGAGCTTGTCTCAAAAATCAATGGCTCGCAGCGTCAGAATTTGATCTACCGCCAAGACGCCAAGGTTATTGTGTGGGTTGTGTTCAGTCCGTCACCATATAGTTGGAATATCTTCTTGGCGACTTGGCGGTTTGATCATTCATTTCGTTGCGGGCGCTGCGCCTGCCCGCCTTCTTTCTGGCGGGCCGCCGCGAGAGTCTATTGTTGAGACCGCTTCTAGTCAGTTGTCAATCACATCGATTTGGGATGCGAAGCGAAAGAGGATGTGCTATACTTGATCCAAGCTGATCAATTCTCCGCAGCTGACCTGCAATCGGGAGGGGACGACATGAAAGACATTCCTTACGAATCCATCGATACGTTCGCCGACGAGACGGCTCGAGGCTTTTCGGATTACGCCACCCACACGGCATTCAAGCTCTTCCGAAACAGGAAATTTCGCAGCCTCGCCGGCTTCGCGACGTTGAGCCAGTCCGAGCAGGACCGGATTTTCAATGAGCTGGTCAGCGCCTTCGTCACACTTATAATGCTCTTACTGGAAGCACCCGATCTACACAGCAGGCGTGAATTCGGCGATTACCTGGATCAGTTGAAAACAAAGATCCCGGTGGCCCTTCTTGCCATGTTCGAGGAAATGGGAATTGAAGCAGAACACCGTTTAGAGTACTCGAAGCTCATTGAATTGCGTTACGAGGAATACGCAAAGGATAAGCATGAGGTGCGCAAGGCGGCCATGGAGATCGAGTCTTCAGAGAACAGGTTGAATGTGAAGAGCCTGTCAGAGATCCAAGTGTTGGTACCCGTTCAGAGCGTCGCGATCGGTTGCCACCATTACGTATGCCGGGGCGAGACGGAAGGGAAGGATGAGCTGTTCAAGGTACTGTTGAAGGAACTGGCGAAATTCTACCTTTTCCTAAGAATCAGACTTGAAGGGGGAAGGATGACGCTTCTCACGAGAATACGTGCAAAAGTGATGGCGTGGTTTCGCAGGTAGGACAAAGACTTTGAACGTCGTCCCCGAACATCAATCCAAAGCCAATTCTACGACTTCTTCCAAGAAGGATCACCCCCCCCGAGGTGGGCCATCCGACGGTGAAGGTCGTGTACTGACGCCTGGACCTTGTGTGTTATCGCAGAAAGATCATCTTCTTGATGTCGACGAATCTCTCCATCGGGTTGTCCACAGATTGTGCGTCGATGCGGTAGAGATATGGTCCTGAAGGAACGAGTGCATCCCACAGAATCTGCCTGATTCCGGCTTCGGCTACTTCATCGAAAACCCGGACAACCTTTTGCCCCAGAACATTGTAGATATCGATCACAACATGACTTCTGACCGGGAGGCCGAAGCGTATGCTTGTGGAAGGGTTGATGGGATTGGGATAGTTTTGGGCGAGAGAGTAAACCTTCGGAATAGCTTCCGATAAGGCGTTCACAGACGTGTTGGTTGTACCGGTTCCCCACGCAAGGACGGAATCAGGGCTCTCCGGGTCGTTCGAAAAGATGACGACGTAGGTGGAATCGGGACCGAGGCCTGTCGGGGCGAATGACATCCAGAGCGTGTCCGTCTGATAGGGTTCCACCGAAAAGATCTCGGGCCCGGATATTGCGAACGTAGAGGATCGCGATCGCACGGAGTCCACATTGAGTGTGTCTGAGCCGGCCGCCATGAAAGGAAAAGGAATCGTCTTCTGGTCTGACACTCTCACATCACCAAACTCAATTTCCGATCGGACTGGAAACGCGATGCCTGACTCGAGCCCCCAGCCCGACAAGATAAGGTCATGGATGTAAGCAGCATCAATCCAAGTGAAGGAGGCGTTCCCCTGGAATTGCCACCAATTCTGCCTGGGTGGCCGGAACTGGAAGTGATGATATCGTGATTCTCCCGGCAAAAGCGTAAATGCCGTGTCCGCTGTGCTGAACACATCTCCGGTAATCGCGATGTCGACGATTCTTAGAGTGTCACTGCCCGTATTCGTGAACTGAACAACGGTATCTCTGCTTGTTCCCGTGCGAACGTATCCAAAATCGAGCGTGTCCATCGAGAGTGTGAGCACGCGCGTTCCGAAACCGTATCCTTGCACTGCGAGTGTCTCGGCCACGCCAGACACGTTACTCGCAAAGAGCAGCTGACCCGTTTGCACGCCATTCAGTGTGGGTGTGAACCGGATGGTATCGTTGAAGTTTCCGCCGGGCGAGACCTTAAACGACGTCGGATGTGTCGTGATATTCGGGAGTGTACTGACGACGGAATCGACAACGAGCGTATCATTTCCGGCGTTCGAGACGACGATCAGTACATCCTGATGTGTTCCGAATTCCGCCCTGAGTTCCACGAGTGATCTGTCAAGCGACAACAGAGCTCCGCGGCCGGTGCCGGAGACAAACACCGTATCCGGGCTGGTGGATGAAGTGGTTGAGAACACGAAACGAGCGTCCACTTCACCCGGGACGATGGGACGAAAAACGACCGAGTCGACCGACGTCGCACCCGGTGCCAGCGTCCATGACTCGCGGGTGAGCGAGAATCATCTGAAGATGTTTCGTACCCATGCACGATCAGCGTATCCAGACCGGTGTTCGTGATGGTGAGAAGTCGATTGACCGTATTTCCAACGGGTACGTCCCCGATGTCTATAGGTGATGTGGGGAGTGCGACATTTGTGGAGAGTGGAAGTTCCGAGGATCGTCGCTTCCACGCTCCCTCATTTACGACTGACACGTAGAGAAGTGAGTCATTCGATGTGACTTTCTGGAGGATCTGAGATGATGGGAACAGTCCCTGGGCAATGTCAATCCAATGGCGATGTTCTCCGGTCAGCAGTTTCAACGTGAGCCCACTCATGCCAAAGAGATTTGTGCCGCGGACCGATAAGAAAGTTGCGTCCGTGACCGGCGATTCTTTTACCCACGACGCGCCATCATCGATCGATGTGTAACTCGAGCTTCCGGAGGCAACGAGTCGTCGTCCCCATCGCCCCATGAATTTGTAGACGTTGGATGCGGGGACATAGTCGACAGACATTCGACTCCACTGATATGCCGATCCTATCGACCGGAAGATTCCCCCGTCAGTCCCCACAAAGGTCGTATCCCCGAATACGGCAATATTGTTCACAGATCCTCCATACGGCCCATTCGTTTGGTGCCACTGGGCCAGGACGATTGAATGCCCTGTCGTGACGAGCACGAGCGTGAGAAGGAAGAGGGAGCTTTGTTTGCGGAGATAGTGGCGCGGATCATTCATGGTGCACTCCATCCATTGCGCATGAGCCGGGGTCGCGTCACTTTACAAGATTCATTTTCCCGATCCGGATGCCGTCTGCCGTGGTCAACCTATAGTAGTAGACGCCGCTCGTGAGGCCGGCCGCATTGAAGACTGCAGTGTGCGTGCCGGCACTCTGGAGACCGTCGGCCAAAAGTGCGACCTGCGCGCCAAGCAGGCTGTACACCGCCAGCCGAGCGTAACCTGGGGTCGCCAGGGTATAGCTGATGGACGTCGTCGGATTGAAGGGGTTCGGATAATTCGCATAGAGGCGGAACTCTCCCGGAACATAAGCCGGGGTTTCGCCTTCGACCGATGTCACAAGATTGCTCGCGCTCAGAACAGCCATTGCGCTGGGGCCATCCCCTTCCCATTCATGGAACCACCAGGTTCTCGTTGTGAAATCGTCCGTTGCCGTGGTGTAGGTGTTGCCGTTGTTGAAGTTGGCACTGAAGTAGACAACCTTGTTCGCCGCGCCAGCAGCATACCCGAGCTTCGTCAGGTCGAGTTTCACCTCCACCGAGTATCCGGCATCCGTGTCTCCCGGGTCATTGATCGTTGAAAGTCCTCCGCCCGTCTTGTTCTTCAACTGCACCGCAAACGTCTCTGCTCCTCTCGTTACAAGGATGGTATCACTCGCTGCCTTTGCTGTCGCAAGACTGTCGAGACGGATTGTCAGGCGATAACTCTTAAGCCGTCCCTGGGCATCGCGCAATGAATCAGCCCCGTCCCAGAAAATGATACGAACCGCATCCATGCGATCATCATTCGTGCTGGAGACGAGTTTCCTGTCGGAGATATCGAAACCGAAGTACAAGGAATCGCCTTTGAAGAAGTACTTCACGGCGCAAACGGCTGTATCGTTCATGATTCCAGACGTCGGTGTCTGAGCAACATATCCCTGGCTATGGAATCTGCCCATCGGTGGATAGGTCTGAACAAGAGCAGAATCACCGTATTTGATCTTGAACGACGGCGCATACTTCCACACGGAATCCGCCAGGCTTCCATCAATGACAGCATTGGGGAAATTCGCTCCGTTGGGAACGGTTACATCCATCGGGGGAACCGGAGGGGCTCCGCTTGTCGTCGTGACGGTGGGGTCAAAATAGACCCTTCCATGGAGTCTGCCTGTCCATTCACCTTGCCACCACGTTCGTGAATAGGCGGATGATCCTTTGTTGGGCCAGTTGAAGTCCCCATCCCAAATATTGATCCTGAGAGGAAGGACATCTGCTGCGGCGAAATTCACTCCAATCGAGTCAAGCTCAAGCACAAACTCCATCACGTACCCGGTATCGGGGACAAAGATGGCAGCCGTTGCCCCGGTATCGGAACCGGCAACTCCCTGAACCGTGACTGCTCCGTTGAAAACATCCGGAACCGGCAGCCATCCAGTCGCTGGTGGATTGTTGCCGGGTCCGCTGACTCCCAGCCACCACATGAGAATTTCCTTGTAGCCAATATATCTGCCCCTTCCAGCCGTTGAGGCGAAGAATCCGTCACTGTTTTCCCAATCCGGCCCGCCAATTGAGCTGTCTTTTGCAGAGACACCGATATAGAGCCTTTTGTTCACAGGATCGGAAAGAAACTTGATGACCGCGTTCGTCGGATCGGTTGGCGTTCCCGACCCCAGGGTTGTGAGGTATCCGCTCCCGGGATCCCCTGCGTAGGTCCCGTATTCCAGCACAATCGAGTCGGCGGCAGCCCAGACCGCTTCGTTCAGCTTCCCGTCCAACGTCATCGTCGTCGCGCCGGGAATCGCACGCGCCCACACATAGTCTGTGCGCGGCGAAAACGGCTGCGCAGCGATGGTCCCGGCAACAAGCATAACAGCGGCCAGCACCATCAAAGTGTGTCGAAAGTTCATAAAATGACCTCCTCTATTAATGTGTGAATGAATTGCATATGAATCTGCACATTACATCATTGAACAAAACACAGAATCACTCCGCTGACAGCGACGCCGTCTCCTCCTGAGGGTTCCTGACATCGTTCGCTGGTCTCATTTTACAGCCGCATGACTCACGGGCGACGAGCCTCGTCGGAAGAACAATCTGGGTCCTCCCCCGAGGATGCTCTTCCTTGACCGATGTGAGTAAACGCTCAACCGCCTGCACCCCCAGATTGCTTATGTCCACATGCACCGTGGTAAGGGCGGGATTGACGAACCGTGCTATCGGCGTATCGTCGAAACCTGCCAGGGCAAGATCATCCGGAACTGCGACACCGAACGTTTCCAAAGCACTCATGGCGCCGATCGCCATGGAATCATTCGACGCAAATATCGCGCTTGGCCTCGGCCGGAGTTGCAGGATCGGTTCAACGGCCTGATACCCCGAGATCTCCGTGAACATTCCCTCGAATTCCAGCTCCGGGGCCCGGCTGATCCCGGCCGACTCGAGAGCTGACAAGTATCCGCGGAGTCGCTCACGCGCATCGATGTTCCCTTCCGTTCCTTTGATGACGGCAATGCGGCGATGACCATGTCCGATGAGATGCAGAACCGCTTCACGTGCACCGTTGAAGTTATCGATGTTGAATGTATCGAAGGAATTATCTTCAATGGAACAATTCAAAAGGACAAGGGGTAACGACGAGGGGAGATTGGTGTTCAGCGTGTGAGCGTCAATGTTGGGCGACATGATGATAAGGCCATCGACTCTTCCCCGCATAACCCCGAGGGCGGCAGCTATCTCGCTTTTGTTGTTGTGAGAACTAGAAATGAGAAGATGATATCGATGCTTGCGCGCCGTTTGATCCATCCCCCGGATAACCTCCGAAAAGAACTCGCCGTGGAGATCGGGCAAGAGTACGCCAAGAGTTTCCGTGCGCCGTGTACTCAGGCTGCGCGCTGAGGGATTGGGAACATACGAGAATGACCGCGCTGCTTCCTGAACAATCGCTTTTGTTTTCTCCTGAACAAGCGGACTATTATTGAACACGCGGGAGACCGTGGCAATGGATACGCCCGCCTTCTTCGCCACATCTTTGATGGTTGCACGCATTTATGAACGACCGGCGATATTCACGAAATGTAAACGTTTACATTTGAGGAGACAAAAAAAGGGAAAGATTTGATTTTTCCCTATGTAAGCGTTTACACGCTACGAAAGTTTGGAATATCTGTCAAGCAAAATCGAACGCGGAGAGGAAAAATACTGCGGCGCTCAAGAATTGTACCACGAAGCCCGAGGAATTAAACAGAGGGTCTCCCAATTGTGCGAATAATTCCTACCAGATTCGAAAGAAACATGCTATTCATTTCCCCTTTTTGCCAAGTGCATCCCCTGTCAGTCTTTTGATCTCATCAAATTGCTTCCCTGCAATCAGGCCGGCCTCACCATCCATCAGGGGGCAGGTTTGTTCAGGAGGCTTCGGACGA
>DMMN01000138.1 GCA_003453835.1 Bacteroidota bacterium
AGTGGATGGTGTCCGGCGCAAGCCCTTGCTTTTGAACGCGCCAAACGCGTTGCAGCTCTTGGTGAACTGAAAGACAAGGTGGCGTTCCGGGAGATCAACACGTTTGATCGAGCGGTGTTTCGTGAGTGGGGAATTGCCGATGCGCTCTTTGTCGACCACAAAGAAGTTCGTACAGGACCGCCTCCATCGTTTGAACGGATCAGGAAGATTGTTCATAGACAGGTGAAGCGACTACGAGTGTGACAGTTGCCAGTGGTGCGGAGGGACCGTATGCGAGGCTACTATGAAGAGACACTCTCTGCCGAAAGGCTGAGGCGGTGTTACGAGATCGCACCTCTGCGGATCAGACAATATCTTCACGCCGAGTTGGATCATGTGCTGGAAGCAATCCGCCCGGGCAACGTCGTTCTTGATCTGGGCTGTGGCTATGGACGAACGCTTCCCGCCATCGCCGCGAAGGCGGGTCGCGTTGTCGGTATCGACACATCAGTTTCCAGCCTGGCGCTTGGCCGGGAGATGCTCCGGACCTACCCTCACTGCATGCTGATTCCAATGGATGCGACGCGCCTTGCCTTTCGTAACGATGTCTTCGACGTAGTCGTCTGTATTCAGAACGGGATTTCCGCCTTTCACGCAGATCAGAATGAATTGATCCGAGAGGCTCTTCGGGTGACGAACGTGGGTGGCACCATCCTCTTTTCGAGCTATTCAGAACGAATCTGGAAGGACCGCTTACATTGGTTCGATCTGCAAGCGGAAGCCGGATTGGTGGGAGCAATCGACCTGGAGAACTCCAGAGACGGTGCTATCGTGTGCCAGGATGGCTTCACCGCCTCAACGGTTGGACGCGATCAGTTCCTTGCTCTCACTCAAGCATGCGACGCAGATGTCAGGATCACGGAAGTGGACGAATCAAGCGTCTTCTGCGAGATCATGCCTCGCAAGTCATCGCGCACCGATTCCGCCGGACATTCAACATCAAAGTAGCATGGAATTCTTCGATTCGAAAGTAAGTTGGTCGCGACTGTTGTTTTGCTCCGTCCTCCTTTTCCTGCTCGAGACCGTCGCCTGCTCGTCGAACGACGAAGCTCGCACTCCTCGCGAATTCATCGAATCATACTCCGATGCATGGCGGAGCAAGGATGTAGACAACATTCTCAGGATGCGGGTGAGGAGGAAGTATCCCGATCTTCCGCTCCCGGCGGATCTCAAGACGACGATTGAAGAATGGTGGTATGCTGTCGAGAAAGAAGAAGTAGAGCGAGCCATCCAAAAGCACGAGTTCAGCTACACGGCGTGGACGAAGACCGAATACGCCGGAGAACGCGAGCACGGAGATCATATTCATGTCGATGTAAATGTCGGCGGAGCCCGCTCAACCGTTGTTCTTGTCCGGGAGGGCGACTTATTGAAAATCCATCCACATCCGAGTTCGTTTCGGTAGGAACGCAGGACTTCATACAAATTACTCACCGGAGGGTCATCGACTATGAAACTTCTTGTCACGAGGTTCTTTGAAGGGCTGCTCATTCTTGTGCCTATTCTGATTTCAGTGTACGTCGTTTACATCGTCTNNACATTCTCATCTCGGTCTACGTCGTTTACATCGTCTTCGTGAGCGTCGATGGGCTGCTGGGTATTCCGATTCCCGGCGTAGGTTTCCTCGTAACGATCTTCGTCATCACCCTGGTCGGTTTTCTTGCATCGAACTTTGTAACGCGGACGATCTTTCAGTACTTCGAGAAACTCTTCGCTCGTCTTCCCTTCGTCAAGATTCTGTACTCGTCAGTCAAGGACCTCTTAAGCGCGTTCGTGGGGGAGAGGAAGGGATTCGATAAACCGGTGCTCGTGAATATCTCGGACAATGGAAAGGTGAAGACGGTGGGATTCATCACGCGTGAGAGCCTGGAAATGTTCGGGGTGTCGAAGCATGTTGCCGTGTATCTTCCTCAATCGTACAACTTTGCAGGACACCTGATCGTCGTCCCACGACGGATGGTGAACCCGATCGATGTTGAGAGTTCTGAGGCGTTGGCGTTCGTTATCTCGGGCGGAGTTGCCGGCGGCAGGAAGACAAGCCGCTCTTGATGTACGCCCCCGCTCGCGGAAAGACGGGCGACNNTGCCTGGGCTAAAGGTCGCCTTCGTCTTCGTTCAAACCGGGTTGAAGGCGACCTTTTAGTCCTGCAATTAAAGGTCGCCTTCGTCTCCATTCAAACTGGGTTGAAGGCGACCTTTTGATCGGAGCGGATTGACGCGACTGGCTACGCGTGGCCTCCAGTAGTCCCAGAGTCGGTAACCGAGGAGGATGGCGAGGATAGCTCCGTAGGTGAGAGGTCGCTGGGTGTCGGCCTTGACCAACCAGAGATAGTGCACAACTCCTCCAATTGCCGTGACATAGACGAGTCGATGCAGCAGCTTCCATCGTCTCCCACCCATCCACTTGGTGATGCGGTCGTTTGAGGTGAGGGCAAGCGGCACCATGGTAGTCAGCGCGGCAAACCCGACCGTGATGAACGGTCGCTTAGGAATATCGGCAAGGATTTCGCCAAAGTCGAAGAACTTATCGAAGTAGAGATACGTCGTGAAGTGGAGACTTCCATAGAAGAAGGCGAAGAGTCCGACCATTCTTCTGAAGCGCTGCAGTGCGCTCCAGCCGGTGATCTTTCTGAGAGGAGTGAGGGAAAGCGTGACCATGAGAAAGCGAAGCGTCCAGGTGCCCGTCTCATCCGTGATATCATCCAGCGGATTCGCGCTCAGATTGTCTTGGAGGAAATTCCAGACGAGCAGCGCGAGCGGGAGAAGGCATGAGAGGAAGAGAGTCGGTTTGAAGACCCACCTGATCGTTTGAGATCGCGTCATTTGATATCTTGGTCAGTAGTTCTTCATCAGATCCATCCCACTGTAGAGGTGGGCAACCTGATCCGAGTAGCCGTTGAACATCAACGTCTTTCGCTTGAAGAACTCCCCGAGGCGGCGCTCGGTCTTCTGGCTCCAGCGAGGGTGGTCGACGTTCGGATTGACGTTGGAGTAGAACCCGTACTCATCCGGCGCAGCAAGATTCCACGACGTCGGGGGTTCCTTCTCGACGAACCTGATCTTCACGATCGACTTGATCCCCTTGAAGCCGTACTTCCACGGAATGACCAAACGCAGGGGGGCTCCGTTCTGATTCGGCAGATCCTTTCCGTACAATCCGGTCGCAAGGAGTGTCAGCGGGTTCATCGCTTCGTCCACTCTGAGGCCTTCAACGTAGGGCCATCGGAGAAAGGGGCGTTTCTGTCCGGGCATCTCCTCCGGACGATACACCGTCTCGAACGCGACAAATTTGGCTTTCGAAGTTGGCTCCACTTTGTTAACAAGATCGGCTAGCGGAAATCCCCGCCACGGAATAACCATCGACCAACCTTCCACACAACGCATGCGATAGATCCGGTCTTCGAACTTCGAGGTCTTGATGAAATCCTCCAGGTTGTACGTTGCCGGCTTCTTGATCTCTCCCTCGATCCGAATGGTCCAGGGCTTCGGATTGAATCTGCCCGCATTCGACGCCGGATCGCTTTTGTCGGTCCCGAACTCATAGAAGTTATTGTACGTCGTGATCTCCTTGTAGGTGTTCACTTCATCATCCGTATCGAAGGGACCTTTTCTTCCCTTCGGCCAGCGCTCCTGGGCCGCAAGTTGTTCCGGAAGAACGGCTTGCGCAACAAGGCCGAGACCGGCACTCCCGGCGAGTCGGATGAATTCTCTGCGGTTGTAGTAGAGGCGCTCCGGCGTGATTTCAGATGATGGGAGTTCATCCTTCTGGCGGATGAGCATGGGAATCCTCGCGTACTTGTGCTGATGTGATCAAGTTTGATCTCTTCGGAAGGATAGGCATCGAGCGCGTATCGAACCTTACATTCACACTCTTCTCTCAGGCTCTCAGGCGAGACACTACGAGAAGGCTTCACGAAGTCAGTCTGAACAACGCTTCCACGTTCGGTGAAGTTCCGGGGGAAAGAAACGGCAAGCCCTCGGAGGTTTGCTCCAAGGGCTCGGGTGCAAGAACAGCACAAGAGAAAACGATCTCTCGCAGGCGGTTGAGCATGCTCTGCAAGGAATAATCTTGGCCAGAGTGAGCGCAATCAAACCCTGTCAAATGCATCAATATGCACGCTTCGACTACGCTCAGNNACGTCGGTTTTTGCGTCGCTCTGTTTCCACTTATCGTAGAACTTGATGTCCGCGCTCGCGGGCTCCGGATTTGGAAAATCGATCTGGACGCGAAGCGGCATGGGGATGGCTTCGCCGATCACCAGCGCCTCCCCTTGACGCAACGACGGCAGCGTGTCAATCAGACCCGAGAACGTATCGGACATGAGTTTCTTCACATAGTTCTGATCGACCGGGTTGGTGAGGCGAAGGATGACGAAATTGTTGCATTGAGAGAGGATCGTCTCCGAAACCTCTGCCGGTCGCTGGCTGACGATCATACAACTGACGCCGTATTTCCTTCCTTCCTTGGCGATGCGCTCGACCGTCCGCCGGGCGGCGCTTGTCCCCGTGGTGCTTCCGCTGCTCGGAAGGTAGTTGTGGGCTTCTTCGAAGACGAGCAGCACGGGAAAATCCCGACGGTTCGGATTCCAGAAGTTGAAGTCGAACGCAAGCCTCGCAATCAACGATACGATCGTGTTCACAATGTCGAACGGGATGCCGCTCATGTCCATGATGGTGATCTGCGCGCTTCCTTCGGTTCCAAAGATCTCGGAGAGCAGCTCCTTGAAGGCGGGAGAATGCGTGTACTGTTTCGGCTTGAACATGAACGCGTAGCGCGGATCGTTCAGGCGACTGTCCAACCGGACGAGGAACCGCGCGAACTTTCCGTAGAACGGTCCCTCCTTCGACCCCGAAGCTCCCAGTCCCGAAATCTTTTCGGTATCAAGATACTGCATCTTCGCGCGAACCTCAGAGAGATCGAAATACACCGGCGTATCCACGGTGATGACGTCGCCAAGCTGCGGGTTCTTCCCTTTCTTCGAAAGCACGATCAGGTCTTTAAAGACCGTAAGCTGGCTCGATGAGTTTTCATCCCGGTCGTCGATGAACGTCTCCTGCATCTCGGCAAGGTTCATGAGCCAGTACGGAAGTTCCAGCTCTGCGATGTTCAGGTAATTGCTCGTATCGGGGAACGCCTCTTTGTACTCATTGTGGATGTCGAGGATGATGATGTTCGTGTCGGGGAACGAAGCGACCTTCTGGAGCAATGAGGAGACCGTGCACGACTTCCCGGCGCCGCTCGATCCAAGCACCGCGAGGTGTTTCCCGAAGAATTTGTTCGGATCGAGGTATGCGCGCTCTTTTTCAAACAACGAAAGCTGACCAATGGAGAAGCCGTACTTTCGGAAGATGGAGAAGACGGCCGTCAGATCGGCGTCCTCCGCGATGAAGACCGGAGAATCGACCGGGGGGATGAGCGATACACCGCGCTCGTAGCGACCCGCCTTGACGGTGCCTACGAGATTCAACTCCATAATGCACCGTTGGGTGAGTTTGCCGTTTTCGGAGAAGTCGATTTTCCTGAACTCCGAGACCATCGCAACGATAATGAGCTTGCCCACCGGAACCAGCATGTACGTTCCGATCTGGCCGATGTAATATACCTTCCCGTTGATCTCACGGGCAAGCGATGTGATGCCGGAATCGAGGACGGCGCTCAGAGTCCCGCTCGTTACACCCGTGACAACACCGACTTTTTTCTGATCAGTCATTTCCTACTCCTTGGTAAGAGATTTCGGCCGACGGAGAAGTGACCTTCCGGAACCGACGCCTATTGTTTACGTTTGATCACCACAATTGTCTTGTCATCGCCGTCGTCAACGCCGGCCGCGTAGTGGATGATGTCGTCCAGCAGGTGGCGGCAGATTGCTTCGGCGCTTAGAAGATGCAACTCTTCAATCTTCTCTGCAAGTCTTTTTTCTCCGTACATACTCCCTTCTCCGTTCCGTGCCTCCGTGACGCCGTCGGTATACAAGACGACCACATCTCCTATCTTGAGATGGGTGTTCTCGACACGATACGATGCATCGGAAAAGGGGCCCAGAAGTTGGCCGGTCGGGTCGAGCGTCTCGAAACGGCGCTCCTCTGCACGAAAGAGGATGGGGCTATTGTGTCCGGCGTTCGAATAGAGCATCAGTCCCTTCGTGTCATTGGAAAGCTCGGCGTAGAACATCGAGACGAATTGCTCTTCGGAAAATGTCTTGTTGATGAGCTTATTGAGCCGGGACATCAGGAGGGTAATCTTCGTGTGATAGGTGATTCCCATCCTGAGAGCGCCGGCGACGTACAACGCCTGGGCGGCGGCCCGGAATCCCTTGCTTGCTGCATCCCCCACGATGACACTCAGGCGATCCGGCTCGTCGTTGGCAAAGAGGTAGTCGAAGAAATCGCCGCCCACCACGCGGTCGGGAATCGAGACGCCGTAGAGATCGTAGTGATGGAAGCTCATCGCGTGCTGCGGCAGGATGCTCTGCTGAATTTCTCTCGCTTTGTCGAGATCCTTTTCGAGAAGGATCGCTTTCCGTTCCGTCTTCCTTCCTTTAAGAAGGGACGTGACGGCAGCGCTGATGATGTTCAGATCCGAGAGCAGAGACGAGTCGAGCTGGTCCGAGTTGAAGGCGAGGATGTATTGGGGGACAGACCCTTTCTTGGCCTGAATCTTCTCACCAACGCCCGTCGCCGAGTATTTGATGATCCCTTTTTTTCGGAGATAGCTGTCGGTCTCGGTAGCGATGACCGTTCGGTGTTCGGCAAGTTGATAGAAGATCGAGTATCTCCCGAGGGGGATTCTGTAGCCGTTTTCGAGCTTGTCGATGGTCCCGATCTGATGGATGAGCAGATACGATTCCGTGGAGGGATCGAACTGCCAGATGCGTCCGCCTTTGATTTCAATCTGTTCTTCCTTGACGATCTCGTTTACGACGTGCTTCAGCAGCTCTTTGTCGGTCTTGAAGTGTTCCGATGCGAAGCTTTCGATGGTTCGATACAGCCTGCGTTGGTTCATCATTGGATGTTTCGGTTCCTTTGTTGTTCACAAGGTAAGAAAAGGTACGAACGATAGCCACGGGTGGGAGCGAAAAGTCCTCCCGGCCTTCGGTGGAATCAACCGGCGCCGGGCGAGGGACTTGTGTTGGAGTACCTTGTGAGAGCGTTCCCACTCGGAGAATTCGCTAGGAAGTGGCCGGGGAACTGCGTATCTTGAAGCCGTCAAATAACAGTACACCGTCTATNNCCGGGAGCGAGTGGTTTCACAAGTCTGTATGTTCGGCGTACCCTTTGCCCCGAATTCTTCGGGGTTGGCCCGGCGGTCGAGTCGGGTTGTCATCTACACAGAAAGGACGCGTTCCATGGAAAACGGAACAGTCAAGTGGTTCAACGGAACAAAAGGTTTCGGATTCATTTCACGCAACGGCGGCACGGATGTGTTCGTCCACTTCAAAGAGATCACCGGCGACGGGTACAAGACTTTGAATGAAGGCGACGCGGTGCAGTTCGAGGTCACGGAAGGTCCCAAAGGGCCTTCAGCCAAGAATGTCTCCGTAGTCTAAGCGAGAGATCGTTCCAAGAACAGGAAGCCCTGTTCCGATGCAAATCGGGACGGGGTTTTTTGTTTTCCTGATTTTCACTCACTCCGAGTGCCCTGACCACTGTTGTTCGCGGGCCTTCTTTTCGTTCTCCAGTTTCTTGATGCTT
>DMMN01000125.1 GCA_003453835.1 Bacteroidota bacterium
GCGATGACGCGGGTGATGATGTCACGCTCGGAAAAGATCCCGACCAGTCGCCCCTCCTCCACAACGGGCAACGCACCGATATTCTTCTCGGCCATAAACTGCGCGGCTTCTGCCACAGTCTTATTGGGAGTGATGGAGTACAACGGTCGTTCGCTGACGAGGTCGCTGATTGGCTTCATACGTCCTCCTTCGCAATGTGGTGCATTGGAACGGGCAGCGCGGAACCACGAAGAATCGGCTGGCGAGATGATAACAACTTTTCAGTTGCGACGCAAGGTCACGGTTCGGCTGAAAATAGGGAGCCAACTATCGGTGGGAGATAATAATGCTGAACGTGGAGCCTTTTGCCTCTTCGCTCGTTGCGTGAAGCCTGTAGCCCAACAGATCACAGAGATGCCTCGAGATCGTGAGGCCCAATCCGACCCCTCCGTACCTCCTGCGTGATGAATTATCCGCCTGCTTGAACGGTTCAAAGATGGTCTCGAGGAGGTCCTTCCGGATTCCGATTCCCGTGTCCACGATATCGATACGACGCGGCGAATGATCTGAAGGATCCTCAGACACACGAATGAAGAAGGAGCCGCGTTCGGTGAACTTGAGCGCGTTGTCGATGAGCAGATGCAAGACCTGTTTGAGTTTCTTCCGATCCGTTCGCAAGTGCTGCAGGCCCTCAGGAATTTCCGAGCGGATATCAAATGCCGGTGACCGCGCTTGGACTTGCATCTCGCTCACCGTTTCCTTGATCAAATCCTCCAGCGACACGGGGCCGAGGGAGATCTCCGTTTCTCCGGCTTCGACTCTCGATAGGTCGAGGATCTGATCGACGAGATTCATGAGGTGCGTGCAGTTTTCGCGGATCGCCTGGAAGTATTCCCGATTGACCGCCGTGGGATGCGAGCCGGTTTCCTTCAAAAGAACGCTTGAGAAGCCGATGATGGAATTGAGAGGAGTGCGGAGCTCGTGACTTACCTTCGCGACGAATTGGCTTTGGACCACGCTCGCCTCCTCGGCCCTTGTCTTTGCCCGTTCGAGTTCCTGTACGAGGGCGTGGAGTTCCTCGTTCGTTCGGAGGAGATCTGCCGATCTCTGCTTCGCTTCGTTCACCAGATCGCTGAGCCACCCCACACTCATGCCCGCCGCAATTCCAATGAGCACGCCCGGCCACTGACGAACCATGATGTCGGTCGCTGGGGCGCCCAAGATGAGAAACAGCAGGTAATTAAACGGAATGGCGAGCAGGCCGGCGTTGGTTCCGCCACGGACGCCCCAAAGCCACGCAATAGCAAGAACAGGAATGAGGGTGAAGGAGCTCACAACTTCACCCACCTGATCATAAAGGAAGAGGGCGGCGATCAGATTGAAAAGGATGAGTCCAACAGCGAGCGGATTGTGATGTTTTGACAACTCCTCCATCTCTTCACTTCCCGGTGCGTGCCCAAAATCGGGTGTTCGCACTCCACGGCTAGAGCGGTGTCCACTCACTCATGCCGGCGTTGTCAATGAGTCCAAGAATGCGGGAACGCTTCTCCGGTGGGGAGGGGCCCACGCGAAACGCTTTGGCAAGTCGGGTGCGGGCAGATTCAACTACCTCGTCTCGATCCGTATAGAACACGGCGACGACTTCTCCGATTTCGGTTTTGTCGCCCACCTTCTTCTTCAACACGATGCCGGCCTTCGGATCGATTGCCTCGTCGACTCGGGCGCGTCCTGCTCCGAGGGTAATACTCGTAAGGCCGATCTCCAGTGGATCAATCTCTCCGACGTGACCGTCTTCGTCGATTCGGACCTCAATGGAATGCTTCGAGAGTGGATACCGCTCCAGGTTCTCCGTCACAGAGGCATCGCCTCCTTGAGCGACGATGAGCTGAAGAAATTTTCTGTACGCCGAGCCGTCCGCAATAACTTCTTTCGAGAGCCTGACGCCCTCGCTGATCGTGGTTGCCTTCTTGCCGAGTACGAGCATGCTGCCTGCAAGCGCGTGCGTCACTTCCATCAGATCAGAGGACCCATCGTTCGTTCCGCGCGTGCCTTTCAGGCATTCGACGGATTCGACCACCTCAAGCCAGTTTCCAATGGTCGTCCCCAGCGGCTGATTCATGTCGGTGATGAACGCGACCGTTTCCTTGCCGAACGTATTGCCAATGCGAACGAGTGTGCGGGCCAGCTCGACCGAGCAATTGTACGATTGCATGAATGCGCCGCGACCCGTCTTCACATCAAGGACAAGTGCATCACTCCCCTCAGCCAGTTTCTTGCTCATGATGCTGCCGGCAATGAGGGGAATGCACTCCACTGTGGCCGTCACGTCTCTCAATGCGTACATTTTTCTATCCGCCGGAGCAATCTCTTCCGTCTGACCGATCATCACAAGGCCAATGTCGCGAATGACGTTCTTGTATTCCGGGACTGATAGAGACGTGCGGAAGCCCGGGATCGATTCCAGTTTATCTAGCGTGCCGCCCGTGTGTCCGAGTCCCCTGCCGGAGATCATCGGCACGGGCACTCCGCACGCGGCAACGATGGGGGCTAGAATTAACGAGACTTTGTCGCCGACACCGCCGGTCGAATGCTTGTCGACCTTCACGCCGGGGATGTCAGCGAGATCAATCACGTCTCCTGAGTGCAACATCAAACGCGTGAAGGTGAGCGTCTCCTCTTCACTCATGCCGCGGAAATAACAGGCCATGAGAAATGAAGACATCTGATAATCGGGGATCGCTCCGGCGACGTAGCCGCTGATCATCCATCGGAACTCCTCCTCCGTCAGCGAAGAACCTTCACGTTTTTTCCGGATTAGCTCTACTGTGTTCAATGTGGATCGACGTGCTATGTGCCAGGTGATGCTGATCGTCCGAACCCGAGGGACGTTCGCCGAAGAGAACGGTCTCGCGGTTAGGCTTCGATCTTGACCGTGAACTCACGGCCGCATGTGTTGCATTTGTACTCGACAGTCACCCAATTGTTACGCTCATAGTAGCTCAGCTCCGCCAGCTCCCCGCCGCATTGTTGAACGACGCAACGCTTGAGATCGAGGCGGTACGTGCGATTCCGGGGGTAGTCTTCCTGTTCTTCGTCCATCACAGAGAGCAGCGCAAGGTGCTTTCGAGTCACGATTGATGTTCAGATAGTCCTTCCCTCAATTCGAGAAGGCCTTTCGCCGGAATCGAGGCTTCATTCCAAAGCTGAGCAGGAGGCCGATGCCAACGAAAGGATTGTTTAGTCGGAGTGATGTTCTTCTCGACTCAAGCTTCGTTCGGCGAGCAGAATACCGCAAATCGTCTTTCCATCGACAATCTCCCCCTCCTCGATCATTTCCACCGCCCTCTTCAAAGGCATCGATTCGACGGTTAGTCCTAACTCCCCCTCCTCGAGTCTCTGACCCTTTTCTGATCTGATGAGATCGGTTGCCAGGAAGATGTGAAGTTGCTCCGTGCAGAATCCGGGTGAGGTGTAAATCGCGGCGAGTTTTCTCAACGAGCCGGCGATAAAGCCGGTCTCCTCTTCCAGTTCACGAGCTGCGCAGGCGGGAGGATCTTCAGACGGATCGAGCTTCCCTGCAGGAAGTTCATAGAGATGCTTCTTGATGGGGTAGCGGAACTGACGAATGAGAAGAACGTCGCCGTTTGCAAGGAGGGGGACTGTGACTGCCCCGCCGGGATGCTCTGCCACTTCGCGAGTGCCGAGAGTGCCGGAAGCATAGCGGACTTCATCCACGACGAGATGAAACACCTTTCCCTCGTACAGCCGTTTGCTCTGGAGAACATCAAGATGTGGCATCAGGGGAGCTCACGATACGGACCACTCGTTGCGGGAAGGGAATCTGGATTCCCGCTCCCATGAATGCAGCGTATACGCGCTCGCGCAAGGCTGTTTCGATAAGAAACTTCTTCTTGTAATCGTCCGTTCGCGCGACAAGGCGAAGGTTAACGGAGGAATCGGCAAGGGCGACGGTGTAGACCTCGGGGGGAGGATCTCTCAGCACATCGGGATGTTGTCGTGCGATATCGGTCATGATGCTCTTCGCGTCATCAAGCCGCGTGCCATAAGCCACGCCGACCTCCATCGTAACGCGGATCATCTCTTCCGGGTACGAAAAATTCACGACGCGCGATTTAACGAGATCCGAGTTAGGAATGATGATAAGATTGCTGTCAAAATCCTGGATCTTCGTACTTCGGATTCCGATCTCATACACGTCGCCCGTCTCGCCCGACGGAAGCTGAATGCGATCCCCCACTCTGAAAGGACGGTCGAGCATGATCACAAATCCGCCGATCATATTGGCGATGGTATCCTGCGCGGCAAGCGCAATTGCCAAGGAGCCGACGCCGAGCGACACAACCAGACTGCTGACATCCTGGCCGAAGTGGTCGAGCGTGATGATCACCGCGATCAGCGCGATGACGATGTTGATCAGTCGTCGGATGAGCGGGAAAAGTGCTTCATTGAATCGTGAGGAGGTCCGCCTTGCATGCGATTCAATCGCGTACCGAACCGAGGCGTCGGCTATCCGAATGACGACGAAGGTGATGACGAGGACGAAAGAAACAAAGATGATTCCCTGGGCATAGCCGAGAAACTGCGTGGCCAACGCCTGCGACGGGTAGATCGTTTTGGCCACTTCTTCGGTTGCCAGGTATGCGCCGGCGACGACGGCGATCCACGTGATCCGGTCGAGAATGATGCCAAGGATCAGATCATCGAGATCGCTCCTCGTCTTGGAGATGAGCTTCCAGACGACCGTGTTGAAGAACCGCTTGAGAATCCAGCCGATGACAAGCGTGCCGATGAACAGGATACATGCCACGACGAGATGGTACAGCACGTCACTGGCGAAGTATGAGCGAAATCCATCCAGACTCTTCATGAGAAGTTGCCCCGGCTCCCGGGTTTCACCACGGGGATCCCCTCCCCACAGAGCGGGCACTCTTCCGGTCTGTATGCGATGACATCCATTTGCAGAACGGAGAAGTGCTTGGAATCGAATTTAATCTTCCCGTTGCTCCGGTCTACAATGTACCCGACACCTGCGAGCCTTGCATTGGCTTGTTTCGTAATCTCCACGACCTCGAAGACGGATCCGCCTGTCGTAACGACATCTTCGACAACAAGAACCCGTTCACCGGAGTGTAGCTCGAAGCCGCGGCGCAACTCCATTTTGCCGTCCTTGCGTTCCGAGAAGAGAGTTCTCGCGCCCAACATACGTCCTACCTCTGTCCCGACCACGATACCTCCGATTGCCGGAGAGATAACTGCTTCGACATCCGCATACTCAAAATGTCTCGCAATTTCGCCGGCGAACAAGTGCAGAAACTTCGGATATTGAAGAACCCGGGCACACTGAAAGTACTGTGAGCTATGAAGACCCGATGTGAGCTGGAAGTGCCCTTCGAGAAGGGCCTTCGTCTCACGAAAGATATCGAGGACTTGATCTCTTGGAAGATTCATCGCGGCCGAAGAGAGAATTCTTGATCTTGTTGGTAGTGCGGTATGCAATCCGGCGACGGCTTGCGGAGGACATGATACCAAGAACTCAGAAGAGTCGCAACGGGGAGCGGCGGGCTTTGTGTGCCAACACCGATCAATGATTGCGGGGCGCTCAAACCAAGACCGGCGCGATACCTTCTATCCTGCGTCGAGGATTTCGTCTAACGCTTCCCGCATTTCGCCTGCCGCGTGCTGATCGTGCTGCTGAGTTGCGATCGCGATACCTCGCTTGAAGACGGCAACGGCATCCTCACGCCGGCTAATCCGTTGATAGACGTATCCGAGTTGTTGGTAAGCGGGAACATAGTCGGGATCGCGACGGAGGAGCTCTTCGAGAAGCGCTGCCGCCTGCACACTATCATCGAGTGCCGCATACTCCAGAGCGAGCGCATAACGGCTGAAACTGTCATTCGGGTCGAGATCCAGGAATTCCTTCAGCTTGGAAATCCGATCTTTTCTCATAGCTCGTCGATTGCTCGGGCAAGATTGAAGTCGCTCTCGGTCAATCCTCCTGCACTATGTGTTGAGAGGGTAAGCGTGACGCGATTCCAGCGAATGTCGATGTCCGGATGATGATTGGATCGCTCAGCGAGAAGGGCGACGGAGGTGACGAATCCCATCGCATGGACGAAATCCCGGAATTCAATCTCCTTCGTGATCTCGTTGCCGGATCGCAGCCATCCGTGCAATTCGCGCAGCTTCACCTGAATCTGATCTTCCGAAAGGAGCATCGACGCCATCGTCTCGATCCTCAAGAGTGGTTCAGAACAACCGTACGCAGCCCGGGCATCGGTGGTTTGTTGTGCGATCCATCCCCTCAGCAGTCGTGTCCGGCAATCCAACGGATAGGATTTGGCCATCATATGGAGGAAAGCTCTTGTGCGGCAGATTCACTCCTCGCAAGCCCTTTTTCGTCGTCTGATTCACAATACCACGGACGTCTTGTGAGTCAGTTTTTCGTATTCACTGCGGAGGATGATATGCTTGGCATCGATTGCGCGGTCTATTGCCAGCACGCCGCCGAGGTGGTCAATCTCGTGCTGGAGAAGCTCGGAGAGTGCGCCGGTTGCTTTCAGCCTCTTCCGTTTTCCTTGTTTATCGACGAACGCCACTTCGATGGAGTAGCTTCGTTCGACGCGGGCGAGAATATCGGGGAATGAGAAGCAATCGTCCCACAGCCTGAATCGCTTTCGGCTCCGTTTCGTAATCTTCGGATTGATAAGCGGACCGGTGTATTCAAAGTCGATAAAGATGATTTGCCGGGTGACACCGATCTGCGGAGCGGCGATGCCTCTACCGAATGCATGGGCGGACCGGAAGCTTGCCAGGGTGTCGCGCAAATCTGCAATCGTTTGGACGGTTTCCTCTGAATGGACATTTCTGACGGGGCTGCATCGTTCTCGCAGCAAGGGATTGCCGAGAAGGAGGATTTCTTTTACGGACACAAAATTGCCCTGCGTGGAATAGGAGGTTGTGAGATTTCTCTGCCGCTCGTGCGAGAGAATATAGAGAATTTGAATAGGGGATGCAACCAACGTGCAACGCGATGCCTCGCCGAGGAGGAACTGCTCCACCCCTGCTCAGGCTGCAAAGCCCGCAATGCGATGGACCATTCCCAATTTCTGCCCCAGGAACCGCTCGCCGACTTCAGAGAACTTGTACGGAACATCACTGACGTAGAATTGAAGATTCGGTTTCATCCGGCTTGGATTGCTCAGATCATGTTGATCGAGCATCAACGAGACCGCGCGAGCTGTCGCTTCGCCAGAATCGATCAGCGTGACGTCGTGATGCAGGATCCTTCCAATGACGTCGCTCAGGAGCGGATAGTGCGTGCAGCCGAGGATGAGCGTGTCGATCTTCTGCAGCGTCAGAGGAAAGAGATATTCCCTGGCGACAAGCTCCGTCGCCTTGTGATCGATCCACCCTTCTTCAGCGAGCGGGACGAAGAGCGGACACGGTTGGGCGAAGACCTGCACGCCGGGATCAAGTTGCCGGATCGCGTTCGTATACGCGTTGCTGTTGACTGTCCCGATCGTGCCGATGATGCCAACGCGTTTCTTTGACGTTGCGAGGACCGCTGCCTCGGCGCCGGGAATAATCACGCCGATGACCGGCACCTTCGCCCGTCTCTGAACGACGTCAAGCGCCACAGCGGAGACGGTGTTGCAAGCGATGACGATCGCCTTCACGTTCAGACGCATCAGCACGTCCGTATCCTGCGCAGCGTAATCTCGAACGACCTGGGACGATTTCGGCCCGTAGGGGACGCGCGCAGTGTCCCCAAAGTACGTGATGTTCTCGTGCGGCAAATGGCGCGTCATCGCCCGGACGACGGTCAGCCCGCCGATGCCGGAATCAAAGACGCCGATTGGTCTTGAATTGCTCATGAGGTAAAGGTGTCTCCTAACCGGAGACGAGCTCGGACTCGGTCAGCGCCGAGATCGTTTGCAGAATCTCCTTCTTGACAAACTCCACCCGCTCCGGATTCTCGATCTTCGATGCTGCCTGGTCCGTCACATAGAAGGAGTCGACGATTCCGTCAACCCGTGTGGCGATCTTTGCGAACGAAATGTTCAATCCGAGTCTCGACATGGTTTCCGTAACTTTGTAGAGGAAGCCGAGCATGTCGGGGGCAAAGACATCGATAATCGAGTAGCTCGGGTGGTCCTCGAACTCCACATCAATCCGGATGTTTGGATTAAGATGACGAGATTTGCGCCGCCATTTCATCCGATGTTTATGCAGCAGGTGCTGGATATCGATGGTGCCGTTGAAGACTTCGTTCAACTCGGCGTGAATTTTTTCGTGCTGCGGCTCGCTGAGAGCGGTCTTGGTGATGAAATCCGTCACCCGGAACTTGTCGATGATGATGCCATCGTTTCTCGTAAAGATCTGTGCGTCGAAGATGTTGGCGTCGTTGGCGGCTAACACGCCGCAAAACTTCGAAAGGGCAAACGGCGCGTCCCGTGCAATGACGGTAATTTCCGTGTAGTCGTTCTTCGTGCCGAAGATGGTCGAGACGGTTTCCGGACCCGCAATCCGGCGGATGTGCTCGGCGATTTCTTGAGAGTCGAACGCCGTAAGATATGCCGGACTGTCAAGAGCATTGAGGTGGCCGCGAGCTTCGTGTTCAGGCAGGGCCGTCGAGAGCTCGCTCACAAGTTCCTGCACCGCCGCTTCATGGCGTCGAAGCTCCGCCTCCTCAAATTGCACGGAAGTCAGCTTGCGGTCGAGGATTTCGCGCGAGCGTCGGTAGAGCTCCAGCAAAAGCATCCCCTTCCAGTCCGTCCATACGTTTTTGTTCACCGCGCTGAGATCGGCGTACGTCAGCAGGTACAGATAGTCAAGTTGTCGAACACTCCGGAATTTGGAGGCAAAGTCAAGAATCGTCTGTGGATCGCCGAGATTGCGCCGGAAGGCGACCTGTTCCATCATCAGATGGTTTCGCACGAGGAAGAGGACCTCATCCAACACATCTTCGTAGCGAAGTCGCTTCAGGATGGCTCGCGCCATGTCGACGCCGACGATCTCGTGGTCCCCGATACGCACCGGCTTGGCGATATCATGAAGTAGGCAGGCGAGATAGAGCGTGTCCCGCCTGGGAAGTTTCCGGAACACATCGCCGAAGGAGCTGGCGGAATCCTGAAGCCCTTCCGCGGTCATGAGCACCATGAGCGTGTGTTCATCTGCAGTGTAGTAATGGTAGATGTTGTGCTGGAAGAAGGCAACCAGCGGTTTCCATTCGGGAATCCAGCGGGCTAGCAAGCCGAGATCGTTCATCTTGTGCAGTGCCTGGCCGACTCCCTGCTCCTTGTTCAGCAATTCTCGAAACAAAGCCGTTTCGTTGATCGATTTCAGCGGTGTGAAGCGGGCACCGCTGCGGCTCAACGCATCCTCGAGTCGATGTGAGAACGGAGCGTGAAGGTCGAGGCTCAGGAGGAACGCGCGAAGCCCGTCCTCACTGGACAACGTGCTCGCCCGATGCCGGAGATCGATCTTATGGCCGCGAAGGCCGAACGGCTTCTCGATGCGCTGTCGGCTGAGCGGGGCGGGCGGTGAGGCAGCGTGATCGTTGGCCCAATTGGTGATCCGTTGTGCCAATTGTGCAATGATTCGCACGGCCACGTAGTAGTCTTGCATGAACCGTTCAACGCTGGTGCGTTTTGAAGTGGGACGATAGTTCAGCGCTTCGGCAACCTGTCTCTGGAATGAAAACTCGAGCGAATCATGGAGCCCCTTCCCCCGGAGGTGCATCTCATTGCGCACCCGCAGGAGCTCATCGAGAGATTGCCGAGCTTCTCTCAGGAAGTGCGGGCTGAACTGTTTGCGCATCGCGGGACTCCGGAGCAACGCAGAAAGTGCAGTCGTTTGCGGGTGAAGATGCAGCCTGACCTGTCCCGTCGCGCACATCAGCCAGAGAACCGAGTGGAGATCCCGAAGCCCTCCCGCGCTATTCTTGATGTTCGGTTCGAGCAGCTTTGTTGAAGTCCCGTACTTTCGATGACGCAATTCGAAAACGCCAAGCAGCTTGCGTACATATTCCGCTTTGTCATAGACCTTGATGCGTGCAGCGATTTCGGAGCGCATCGTTGCGAATGTGCGCCTGTCGCCGCAGAGATAGCGGGCTTCGAGGAGTGAGTTCCAGGATTCAAAGTCGGATGTGGAAAACGCCACGCACTCTTGGACGGTGCGAAAACTGTGACCGACGTCGAGACCGTAGTCGAGAAGATCGTGGAGAAGCTGCCGGACGACGGGGCTCGCTTCTTTCTTGACGTCCTCATTCCGTATCAAGAACATCACGTCGGCATCGGATGAGAAGCAAAGTTCCTTTCTCCCGTATCCACCCAGGGCGACAATGGTGACGAGGTGTTTCTGAGGGAGATCGACTCCGTCAAACACTCTACTGATAAGGTCGTCAAGGCGTCGTGTGAGACGGAGGGCAACTCGTAAACCTCCTCCGCCACGGCGGTGAAGTTGGATAATGGAACGGAGCTGTTGTGCGAAGTGGTCTTTGGAGATGGTCATATCCTTCAAGTCGATCGGCGGCAAGCCTCTCCACATGGGGGGAATAAGCGAGACCCCCTGAGGATTTTCCACATTCTAAGATGTGCACATTGGAAATCTTGCGTTGGGCCAATATAAGTAATCAACAATAGGTTTCAAAGTTGAGAGTCGCAGTCAAGTAGTGATGCGGAGAATGCCGATAGGGGGCTCAGAAGAGCGTATGAGACCATACGTGCCGGGCGACAAAAGGGCAAACGTGGATGGGAACAGAGTACGAGGGTAAAAAGAGCATCCGTAAAAGTACGGATGCCCCACATCCGTACAAGTACGGATTGATTTTCAATAGATGAGTCTTCATCATTCACCCTGACTGCTGACCACGGAGTTACGAAGAGGAAATGAGAAGACATCCTGCGATAGTCGTTGGCAGATTCTGATGAGGAGCCCGGCGATGACAACAAAACCTACCCTCCAGTTCGCTTCTCTAACAAGCTTGACATCAAAAGGCGCGACGGTCGTTGTCTTCCTCGTCGGTGTCATTGTTCTCAGCGGCTGGATTCTCGACATTCCAGTTCTGACGCGTATCAGCCCTGATTCTGTTTCCATGAAGGCGAACACAGCTCTAGCGTTTCTCCTTGTCGCCATCACTCTTCGGTTCTTGAATGACCAAAACGCGCGGAGATGGCAACGCATCGCTGCCCAAGCGTGTGCATCGGTCGTCACTCTTCTCGGTGGGTTGTCCCTTGCTCAGTATCTTCTTGGCGTGGATTTTGGAATCGATCAGCTTCTGGTTACGGAACAGGCCGGAGCTGTAGATACATCTCACGCTGGTCGCATGGCACCGGCTACAGCTCTTAACTTCTTGTTCATTGGTATGTCGTTATTAGTGCGATCCCGGCAGGTGCTTGCCCGCATTCTTGTTTCGGTGATGGCAACGGTGGCATTGTATTCGTGCCTCGGACACGTATNNACGTATTTCGTGTGACCTTGCTGAGCCATCTTGGGCCGTTCACACCCATGGCGTTGCACACAAGCCTTGCCTTCGTCCTCACAGCAATCAGTTTCTTGTCGGTCAGGATTGTTCCAAGCAAACAGTTCGCCGCAAAAGCGGGATTTTGGATTGCGGTGGCTACGCTCTTTTATATCGGCGTTATCTCCTATTGGAACACGGTAAACCAGACTGAGAATTCAAAGTCGGTGGCGCAGAGCTACGAGGTTCTTCAGAAGCTTGAAGAACTACAATCTGACATCAAGGAGGTTGAAGCGAGCGTTCGTGGTTTCGGCTTGACGGGACATCTACTGTATCTGGAGAAGTATGATGTTCAAGCCGACTTTATCGAGACGCATATTGCGGATCTTCGTCGCTTGACTCCTGATAATCCGTCTCAATTGCACCACATCGAAGTACTCGAGCCGATTGTGAAAGACGAATTGTCCATCTTGTCAGAAATAGTAGCTCTCGGGAAAGTGCGGGGATCGAATCCTGTGGCGAGTGAGAAAGACAAAGCCCCACGAGCGAGACAGTTAATGGATGAGATCAGAGCCGGCTTCGGTGCAATGAAACGCGAGGAACAGAGACTTCTTCAAGAACGAAGGAAGAAATCGGAGGAAACATCACGCGAGGCCGTACTGATTATGGTGTTCGGGACCGTGGGAAGTTCCCTCTTGCTTGGCGTCGTACTATTTCTTCTGGTGCGCGAGAACAGAATTCGCACGCACGCCGAATTGGCGAGCAAGCGGGCGGAAGAAGAAGCTCGGATACTCAACGCAGAACTGGAGCAGCGGGTCGCCGAACGGACGGTTGATTTGACAAAGGCGTTCGAGGCGCTCCACCAAACTGAGGAACGATTCAAGCTTGTAGTAGCTGGAATAAGTGCCGGAATCTGGGATTGGAACGTTTTCACGGGTAAAGAATGGTGGTCCCCAAAATTCTATGAGCTGTTGGGTTATGAAGATAACGAGGTGGAAGCCAGTCTGACAACATTTGAGGAATTGCTGCACCCGGATGACAAGAAAGCCACGTTCGACCTCTTTCAATCGCACTTCGATTTGAATAAACCGTTCGTTATCGAGTATCGTCTGAAAAAGAAATCCGGTGACTACGGTTGGTTCTTGGGGAGCGGACAAGCCGAGTTCGATGCGGACAACCAGCCATTCCGAATGGTCGGCTCCATCATAGACATCACTGAACGGAAACAGGCGGTAGAGGCAAAGCGTGCGTCGGAAGAATGGTACCGCCATACACTCGATAACATGTTAGAAGGCTGCCAAATCATCGGCTTTGATTGGCGCTATCGCTATGTTAACGAAAGCGCTGCCAGACATGGTCGTCGAAGGAAGGAAGAACTGCCAGGAAAGACAATGATGGAGGTATATCCCGGGATCGAAACAACTGAGATGTTTGCAGCCCTCCGGCACTGTATGGAAAAACGGAGTACGCAGCGGATGGAAAATGAGTTTACGTATCCCGACGGAACCAAGCAGTGGTTTGATCTTAGCATTCAACCTGTTCCCGAAGGGATCTTCATTCTTTCTGTCGACATTACCGAACGAAGGCAAGCAGAGGAAGCTCTCATTCAGCTCAAACGACACAATGAACTAATCTTGAATTCGGCCGGAGAAGGTCTGCTCGGGCTTGACACAAATGGAATTATTACGTTCGCCAATCCTGCAGCAGCAAGAATGTTGGAGAGTTCGACGCAAGAACTTGTCGGTAAACCAGGTCATGCTAATCACCATCACTCCAAGCCGGATGGTACACCGTACCCGCGAGAAGAGTGTCCGATCTACGAGGCATTTCGAACCGGGGTTGCAAAAGACGTGGCAAACGAAGTGTTCTGGCGCCGCGATGGCACAAGCTTTCCGGTCGACTACACGAGTACACCGTTACGCGACAATAGTGGTGGTATCGTCGGCGCTGTTGTTGTATTCAAAGACATCTCTCTTCAAAAGCAGGCGGAGGAGGCTCTGGAAAAGAGCGAATCACTCTTCAGAGAACTGTTTGAATTCTCGCCGGATGGCGTCATCATCGTCAACAGCTTAGGAATTGTCGTGCGGGCCAGCCAACGGGCAGAATCTCTGTTNNCCGATGGGGATAGGTCGACAACTGTTCGCTCGGCGAAAAGATGGATCCGAGTTTCCGGTCGAAATCTCGCTCAGCCCCCGGGAAAGCGCGAAAGAGATCATCGCGACCATTCGGGATATCACAGAGAAGAAAAGACTCGAGGGGCAGTTCCTTCGAGTACAACGAATCGAAAGCATCGGATCACTCGCGAGCGGCATCGCCCACGATCTCAATAATGTCCTCGCACCNNGGATGCTCGAAACCGTAGAAACGAGTGCAAAGCGTGGATCGGACCTCATCAAGCAAGTCCTCTCGTTTGCTCGAGGGGTCGAGGGGGATCGGTCGACTGTGCAGATTCGCCACCTCATTGGTGACATCGAAAAGATCGTCAAAGAAACATTCCCGAAATCAATTTCTCTCCGCCTGGACATTCTCCCGAATCTGTGGACAACCCTGGCTGATGCGACGCAGTTGCATCAAGTTCTTATGAA